>JAQVGR010000052.1 GCA_028696635.1 Candidatus Krumholzibacteriia bacterium
CGCGACCGGAGCCCTGATCCTCCCCTCGCCGCGGAGCACGGGGCTTCCCCCCTACTGCATCTGTTTCAGCCGCGAAGAGGCGGCCGGCGCGGATCAGGCCCCGGCGGCAACCCTCGGCCGGGCCTTCCCCAACCCGTTCAATCCGAGCACGAGTATCCCGTTCTCCCTCGCCGCGCCGGCGCGCGTCGAGCTGGCCGTCTACGATGCCCGCGGCGCACTGGTCAGGGCGCTCGTGTCGGAAACGCTCGGGGCGGGATCCCACGAGGCCTCGTGGGACGGCCGGGGCCGGTCGGGGCGCGATTGCCCCTCGGGGATATACTTCGCTCGGCTGAAGGCGGGAAGCGGCGTGACGGCCCGCAAGCTCGTGCTGCTCCGCTAGACGCGTTGGGGGAGCGGTCAGCTCGAGTCGCGCGCCTGGTACTTCTCTACCTTGTGCCTGACGATGACCCCCTCGATCATGTAGATGACGTCCTCGGCGATGTTCGTCGCCGAGTCCCCCACCCGCTCGAGGTGGCGCGAGACGGAGAGCAGGTGTATGAGGCTCTCGAGCCGTTCGGGCTGCTTGCGGATCGCGCCCTGGATCACCCCGTACATCTCGCGGTTGATCGCGTCGACCTCGTCGTCCATCCGGCAGACCTCGTGCGCCAGGGCGGGGTCCTCGCCGACGAGCGCGTCGAGGCTCTTCTTGAGCATCTTCTTGGCGACATCGGCCATGTGCACGAAGTCGAGGGGGATCTCGATCTTCTCCCTCGTCGCCAGGAACAGCGCGCGCTCGGCGATGTTGACGGCGAGGTCGCCGACGCGCTCGAGGTCGTTGTTGATCTTCAGGATCGCGATGATCAGCCGCAGGTCGCGCGCTACGGGCTGGTGGAGGGCCAGCACCTTGAGGCAGTTCTCCTCGACGTCGACCTCCATCTGGTCGATCGCCGGGTCGCCGTCGATCGTCTGCCGCGCCAGCTCCGGATCGCGCCTCTCGAGGGCGCTGACCGCGTTGTGAAGGCTCTCCTCGACGACGGCGCCGAGGGCGAGTATCTCCCTCTTGAGCTTCTCTATCTCGCGTTCGATGTGTCTGGACACTGCGTGCTCCTTCTCAGCCGAACCGGCCCGTGATGTAATCCTCGGTCTGCCGCTCGCGCGGCTTGGTGAATATCTGCTTCGTCTCTCCGAACTCTATCAGGCTGCCCTCGTAGAAGAAAGCGGTCAGGTCGGAGACCCGCGCCGCCTGCTGCATGTTGTGCGTGACGATGACGATCGTGTACTCCCCTCTCAGCTCGGCGATCAGCTCCTCGATCCGGGCGGTCGAGCGCGGGTCGAGCGCCGAGGCGGGCTCGTCCATCAGCAGCACCTTCGGCTCGACGGCGATCGCCCGGGCGATGCAGAGCCGCTGCTGCTGCCCGCCGGAAAGTCCGAGGGCGTTGTCCCCGAGGCGGTCTTTCACCTCGTCCCACAGTGCGGCGCGCTTGAGGCTGTGCTCGACGATCTCGGCGAGCCTGCCGCGGTCCGACATCCCGTGGATCCGGGGACCGTACGCGACGTTGTCGAAGATGCTCTTGGGGAACGGGTTCGGCTTCTGGAAGACCATCCCGACCGTCTTGCGAAGCGCGACCACGTCGACCTGTGGGGAGTACAGGTCCTGCCCGTCGAGGGACAGTCCGCCCTCGACGCGGCAACGCGGTATGAGGTCGTTCATCCGGTTGATCGCCCGCAGGAATGTGCTCTTGCCGCAGCCGCTCGGCCCGATGACCGCCGTCACGAGCTTTTCGGGTATGTCGAAGCTCGCGTCGCGCACCGCCGCGGCGGTTCCGTAATAGACGGAGAAGTTCCGCGACAGGATCAGCGGCCGCCGGCCGCTGAGCGGTTCATCCCTGAAATCCTCGATCCCGATCCGTATATGCCCCGGTCGCTGCGCTTCTCCTGAAATCGCCACCGGTCCCTCCCCGTGTTCGTTGCGGCCCTCCGCGGCCGTTCCCATGCTATCCTCTCAGCTTCTTCGATATCCGCGCGCGCACGATGATCGCGGTCAGGTTGAGCAGCAGCACCATGACCACCAGGGTCAGCACCATCCCGTACTGCACGTGCCTGATCTCGTCGACGGCCTCGTGCTCGGTCGCGAGGTTGTAGATGTTCCACGGGAGCGCCGGCGAGGGCTGGCCGAGCGCCTGCCAGAACGCGATCGGCCGCCCGACGCTCACCGCGGCGGTGAAGATGATCGGCGCCGTCTCCCCGGCCGCCCGGCCGAGGCTGATGATGATGCTGGTGAGGATCCCCGGCATCGCGGCGGGCAGGATCACCGACACGATCGTATGCCACTTCCCCGCCCCGAGGCTCATCGCCGCCTCCTTGTACGTGCGCGGAACGGCGAGGACCGCCTCCTCCGAGGCCCGAATCACGGTGGGCAGCACGAGCAGGGCGAGGGTCATCGACCCGGCCAGCACGCTTTTGCCGCTCGAGACGCCGACCGTGTTGATGAAAAAGGCCAGGCCGAAGAGGCCGAAGACGATGCTCGGCACCCCGGCCAGCGAGCTGATGCAGGTCCGCAGCAGGCTCACGAACCCGCTCTCGCCGGCGTACTCGGCGAGATAGACGGCCGTTATGATCCCGAGCGGGACGGCGAAGAGCATCGCGCCGAAGGCGAGGTAGAAGGTCCCGAGCATCTCCGGCCAGATCCCTCCGAAGAAATGCGCGTCATACGACTCGTCGAAGAGGAACCGCCAGTAGACGGTCCAGCGGGGGCGCATGATCCGCTCGATATCGGCTTCGAGACGGCCGAACAGCGGCTCGAGCGCCGTCCCCGCGAAGATCTCGGAACGCGGCTTCAGTATTTTGACCCCCATCCGGCTCTGATCCGAGTGATCGTACTCCTCGCGGTAGAGGATATGATGGAGAGTCGCCTGCGTCCTGTCCCAGCGCGTTCTGCCGAACTGGCCGCGGATCAGCGCCGGACGCGATTCCCCGGGCCTCGGCCCGAGCAGATCCCCGATCAGATCCTTGACTTCGCGGTACTCCCCGCGCAGCTCGCGGCGCAGGGCGGGCTCCATCTCCCCGAGCTCGTCCTCGAACGCCTCCATCATCTCGTAGACCGGTCCGCGCGCCTCTTCGGCCAGCGCCGCCTCCGCCTTGACCTTCGCCGCGTCCCCGCGACCGAAGAGCTCGAGCCGGAGCTCGCGGTACTCGATCGTCCCGCGGAAAACGAACGCGCCGGCGCCTCGCACGAATATCGGCTGGAGCAGCACGACGAGCGAGAGCGCCATCAGGACGATCGCCAGGATCCCCACCGCGGTGAACGATCGATCGAGCATCGTGCGCGTCTTCAGTTCCATGGCGCTCAGCCCAGCCTCTTTCTCGCGCGTCGGATGATCAGCTCGCTCGCCAGGTTGGCGATGAACGCGAATGCGAGCAGACACGCGGCCATGGCGAACAGGACGTGGTAGCGCGCCGAGCCCGTCACGTGGTCGGCCTCTCCCATGTCCCCGGCGATCGTCGCGGTCAGGGTGCGGACCGGTTCGAGCAGGTTGAACCACGGCTCGGGTATGCGCGCCGCGTTTCCCGAGGCCATCCAGACGACCATCGTCTCGCCGATCGCCCGCATAACCCCGAGGATCACCGCGGCGAATATCCCGCTTCTCGCGGCGGGGATGATTACTTTCATGAGGGTCTCGGCGCGCGTGGCTCCGAGGGCGTAGCTCCCCTCGCGCAACTCGCGCCCGACGGCGTTCAGGGCGTCCTCGGAGACGCTCACGATCGTCGGCAGGGCCATGATGCCGAGTATGATGGAGGCGTTGAGCGCGTTCGTGCCGCTCGCGATCTGCAGGCCGCCGAGGAACCGGTGGAGCTCGAACAGCGCGTACGTGACGACGGAGAGGAGGACGACGACGGAGGCGACTCTGGCCGCGGGACGGCCCCGCTCGCTCACGTGAGCGGATATCAGGTCGCCCGCCACGGCGACGCCGATCAGCGAGAGCGGGACGAGTACGATCAGCGCGCCGATCGAGAGCATCCCCCCTCCCTGCCGCTGCAGCAGCGGGGCGAAGATGACGAGTGCGAAGAACCCGTAGACGACCGACGGTATGGCTGCGAGCATCTCGATGACCGGCTTGACGACCTGGCGCAGGGAGAACGGCAGGATGTCGCTCAGGCACAGGGCCGCGAAGACCCCCATCGGGACGGCGACGGCTATCGCCCCGACCGTCACCAGCGCGCTCCCCGCGAAGATCGCTCCCGCGCCGAACTCCGCCTCCTCCCGCGAGGGATACCACCGCGTGCCGGAGAAGAACTCCCCGAACCCCTCGAGGCGGAAGAACGGGATCGCATCCCTGACGATGAAGTAGAAGATGAACAGGAGCGCGATGAGCGAGCTCGACGCGATGGTGACGAGCACGGCGTTTCCGGCAAGGGCACCCAGGCGCCTGAAGCGCCGGGTGCCCCTGCTCATCAGTAACCGGCTGCCGATTTCGGATTCGGTGTGTTCGAAGGTCCTGTCTTCCATCATCAGCCGGTTCCCTGCATGTGTCCGCCCCCGCGGGGGGTTAGTACCTGGTGACCGGCACGAAACCGATCTCTTCTACGATCTCCTGGCCCTTGGGGCTCAGGTAGAGCGTGATGAAGCGATGGAGATGGCTGCCGAGCTTCGGATACCCGTTGGTGAACATGAACAGCGGGCGGGCGACCGGGTAGATCCCCGACGAGACGGTGTTCATGTCCGGAGCGACTCCGCCTATCTCGAGCGCCTTGACGCTCCGGTCCACGAAACCGAGCCCGACGTATCCGATCGCCGCCGGTGTGCTCTGCACGCGCTGCCGGATGGCGCCGTTGCTGCCGACGTACTCGGCCTTCTCGTGGATCTTTTCCTTGTTCATGACGAGCTCCTCGAAGGTCTCGTATGTGCCGCTGTTCGTGTCGCGGCTGATCATGACGATCGCCACGTCCGGTCCGCCGAGCTCCTTCCAGTTGGTGATCGCGCCGGTGTAGATCCCGCGGACCTGCTCCACCGTGAGACCGTTGATCGGGCTGCTCGGGTGCACGACGATGGCGAGCCCGTCTACAGCGACGACATGGGCGACCGGCGTGCGGCCCTTCTCGACCGCCGCCTTGAACTCGGTGTCCTTCATGAAGCGGGACATGTCGGCGATATCGCACATCCCGTTGATCAGGGACTTGGCTCCGTTGCCGCTCCCCGATTCGCTCACCGTGATGTTGACGTCCTTGTTCAGCGACATGTAGTACTCGGCGAAAGCCTTGGCGATCGGGCCGACGGTCGTCGAACCGTCGATGATGATCTTCTGCTGGGCGAGCGCCGCCGCCGGGATCATCGACCAGCCGGCGACCGCGATGATCGCCAGCGCCGTGATAATGCGCGATCTGCTCATTGTCTCCTCCTGTGCTTTGTCCGGTTCGTTCAATCTAGCCGGGGCGCATTAGGGAATCGTTAGGGTTCTGTTAGGATTCCGTTAGCGCCCACCGGCCTCCTCTCCGCCGCAACCGCTAGAACTTCAACTGGATATCGAGCAGGAGGCGGTTGTAATCGACCTCGTCCTCGATCCCCTTCCTGTTGATGAAGTACGTCCCGTCGAGAGAGACCTTGTCCGCCAGGGCGTACGAGACTCCCAGCTCGACGCCGGAGCCGTCGGTGCCGCCGCCACGGAAGTCGGAGTCGGCGAAGGCGCCGATCACGGCGTCGGCCTCGACCTTGCGATAGTTCCCGTAGAGGGAGAACGCGCCCTTTCCCTTGCCGTGCCTGACCGATGCGCCGAACAGGTACCCGGTGTTCAGCGAATCGGCCTCCGTGTTGTTCACGTAGCTCCCGTAGGCGGTCAGGGCGACCTTCTCGATCTTCATGCCGATCTCGCCGAGGACCTCGAAGAGCCGGAAGTCGTTGGCGAAGACATCCTCGCCGCCGTCATCCTCCGACGTGTTGCCGAAGAAACTGTCGTCGTACAGGGGTCCGGTCCCCTTGATGTTCTCGTACGAGAAGTACGATCCGCCGGCCATGAGGTGCAGATCCTCGGAGGCCTTCACCGTGAACCCGGCCTGCCCGCCGGCCAGCCAGGTGTCGTTCGAGCTCGAGCGCTCGACGATGCTGAACCACCCGCCGTTGACGAAGACGTCGAAGGTCTCGTTCATCCCGCGCTCGAAGCTGACGGCCATACCCTCGGGGTTGAGATCTCCGTCCCAGACGAGCTCGGTCTTCTGCACCGCGGCGAACGGCTGCTTCATCTTTCCGCCGGTGAAGGAGAACCCTTCGAACGCCTTCGGCGACCAGGTGAAGTACGCCAGGTCGAGGCCGAGCGCCTTCGTCGAGAAGGCGTCGCTCATCGTCTGGTTGGTCGAGACGGGATCGTCGCCGCCGCTGGCGAGCTGCACCTGCGCCTTGACCTCGTCGGCCACCGCGGCCGTGAGGCCCAGCCTCGCGCGTATGCGCCAGCGGTGCCGGTCGGCGTCCTTCGACTCGTCCTGTATCATCTCGTAGCGGTGGCGGAAATCGCCGCCGAGTTTTATCTTCTCGTGCCACTCGGCCGCTCCGGCGAGGGCCGGCGCCGTCAGCACGAAAGCGAGCGTGGCGATCAGTATCTTCTTCATCGTGTCCTTTCCTCCATCATCGAGATCTGAATCACTCGCGGGGCGCATCCCCGCGCTACCCGTTGCGAAGACCCGGAGTCTCTGCTCCATTCAGGCGGTATCGGTCCGGCGATCACCTCCTCGGCTTGCGACCGGGCCCTTCCCGATCGATGCAAAACCTAGGATCGCCGCGTTCAGGGAGTATTAAGGCGATGTTAGAATTGGATGAGGACGGTATCCCGAAGCGCCACAGTCAGTTCTGAAGGTGCAGGGCGAAGGTGCTCCCCTTGCCGGGGACGCTCTCGACGGCGACCGAACCGCCGTGCGCCTGCATGATGTGTTTGACGATCGCCAGACCGAGCCCCGTGCCGCCGAGCTTGCGGCTTCGCGCCTTGTCGACGCGGAAGAAGCGCTCGAACAGCCGGGGGATCGCCTTCGCCTCGATCCCGCACCCGCGATCGATCACCTCGATGACGGTCCCGCCCCCGCGCTCCGAGGCGCGGATGAGGATCGGCTGCCCTTTCTCGCTGTACTTGATCGCGTTTTCGATCAGATTGACGAGCGCCTGCTCGAGGAGAGCCTCGTTCATCCTCGCCGAGAGGCCCCCGGGGCACTCGACCTCGATCGCTATATCTTTTTCCGCCGCCCCCGGCCCGCAGATCCGGACCGCCTCGTCGATCAACCGGCAGACATCTCCCCGCTCCAGCCTGATCCCCTCCTCGGCGCGCCCTTCGATCCCCGAGAGCAGCAGCAGGTCCTCTATGATATGGTTCATGCGGTCGGCCTGCCTGCCGATGATCTCCAGGAACTGAGCCGCGTCGGCCGGATCGTGCTGCGCCCCGTCGAGCAGGGTCTCGACGAACCCCTTGATCGAGGTGATCGGCGTGCGCAGCTCGTGGGAGACATTGGCGACGAAGTCCCTGCGAAGCGCTTCGAGGCTGCGCAGATGCGTGATGTCGTTGAGCACGATGACCGCCCCCCCGCCGTCCGCTCCGGCGAGGGGCGCCCCGTGCGCCTGTATCGAGCGCTCTCCCGAGGACGTGCGCAGCATGAAGTCCTCCTCGACCGGCTCATTGGACCGCAGGGCCCTGGCCACGAACCCGAGCAGGTAGGGGTTGCGGACGACCTCCTGGACGCTCCTGCGTTCGGCCCGCTCGGCGGCCGTTCCGAGCATCTCCGCGGCGGCGGGGTTCATCCGCATGATCCGCTGGTCGGCATCGACGAGCATGAGCCCCTCCACCATCGCGGCGAACACGGCCTCCTGCTCCCTGCGCTGCCGCTCGATCGTCCCGATGCGCTCTTCCAGACGCCCGGCCATCTCGTTGACTCCCTGGGCCAGCCCGCCGATCTCGGCAATGCGGTGCGCAGGGACCCGGTACGCCAGGTCGCCTCTCGAGAAACGATCGACCCCGCGCTGTATCTCCTCGACCGGCCCGCTGATACTGCGCGCAAGGGCCACGCTCGCCAGCAGGGCCGCCGCGGCCACCAGGAGGCCGGCGACGGCGATGCGCAGATAGAGGCGGCGAAGGCTCGCGTGAACCCCCGTCAGCGGGAGCGACGTGCGGACCACCCCGGCTATCGTGCCGCCGCGCCGTATCGGGACCGCAATGTAGAGGAATTCCTCGCGGAGGGTCTCGCTGTAGCGTATCGAGGAGCCGGGAGACCCCGAAAACGCCGAGACGACCTCGGGGCGGTCGCCGTGATTCTCCATCGAGGCCGGATCGCTCTGGGAGTCGCCGATGACCCGTCCTCCGGGAACGACCACGGTGATCCTCGTGCCGACCTCGGCGCCGAGATCCTTGCAGAGCGAGTCGACCGCCGCGCGGGATTCCGCAAGGCCGCTCTCGATAAGCCGCCCGAAGAGCATGGCCCGCGCCTCGAGATACCGTGCCGTGGTATCGATGTGGAGCTCCCTGACCGCCCGCGCCGAGTAGAGGGCGAC
>JAQVGR010000053.1 GCA_028696635.1 Candidatus Krumholzibacteriia bacterium
GGGGAGCGGTCCGAACGGCCCCGGGGAGGCTCTCGCACCCCCCGGCGGCCGTTTCGAGCGTTCGTGCCGCCTGCGGGGAATGAGCCACCGCCCCGCGAAACTGCACTCTCCGGAAACAAACTTGACCACCGCAGAGTACAATGGTACTGTGCCCTCTGGCGCCGGAGCGACAAGGAGGACGAACATGGGGTTCGCGGGTATTCCGGTTTTCCTGCAGATAGCGCAGAACATCACGGAGCTCATAGCGCAGTCCGGGACGCTCGCCAAGACGATCCTGGTCATCCTGCTCGTGCTCTCCGTCGTGTCTTGGACGATTATGGTGGAAAAATTCAGGTATTTCAGGCGCGCGGCGAGGCAGACAATGCGGTTCCGCGAGCTCTTCGAGAGCGAGAAGTCGCTCGATCGACTCGTCGATAAGGCGCGGGCCTTCCCCGACTCCCCCGACGCGCAGCTCGTCCGGTCGGTCGGGGGGGAGGCGGCGCGCGGGGAGATCGGCGCGCTCGATCATCTCGAAGGGTACCTCGACGCGTCGATGGAATCGATCATGTCGGACTGGGAGTCGTACCTGATCTTCCTCTCGACCACGGCGACCGTCTCGCCGTTCCTCGGGCTGCTCGGCACCGTCTGGGGGATCATGAGCTCGTTCCTCAGCATGGGCCTGCGCGGCTCGGCGAACCTCTACGTGGTCGGCCCGGGGATCGCCGACGCGCTGATCACGACGGTCTTCGGCCTCGGCGCGGCCATCCCCGCGGTGGTCGGGTACAACTACATCCTGCGCCTGATACGGCGCCGCGAGGAGCAGACCGGATCTTTCATCGTCAGGTTCCGGAGCCGCCTGCTCGAGGGACGGTACGCGGAGCTCGCCCCGGGGGCGGCCGCGCGCGCAGCGAAGGCCCCGGCGGTCCCGGCGCTCGACCGGTGAAGGGGAGGTGGCCAGGATGAGACGCTCGCGCTTCAGGACCCTCAACGAGATCAACATCACCAATCTCGTCGACGTGATCATGGTGCTGCTGATCGCGTTCATGCTGACCGCCCCGTTCCTGCAGGCGGGGGTGCGGCTCCAGCTCCCCAAGGCCGAGGCGAAGGTGATCGAGGAGCAGGAGGGGATCACCGTTTCGGTCAACGCGGGGGGCGAGATCTACATCGACAAGGACAAGGTCGAGTGGCGCGACTTCACGGCGCGCCTGCGCGAGGCGCTCGACGGGAACCCGCCGCGTGTCTTCCTGCGCGCAGACAAGGAGGCCCGCTACGGAGACGTGATGCGCGTCATCGCCCGGATCAAGATGATGGGCATCGAGGATCTCGGCCTGATCGCCGAGCAGGAAGAAGACGCGTGACGGGCGGCCCTCGCCCGGCATGATCGGGGGGCGCGGAGCGGATGAGGCTTTCCTTTCTCGTATCGATCCTCGTGCACGTGACGCTGGTCTGGGCGCTGCTGACGCTGCTCGACATCGTCCCCGAGCCTCGCCTGCCGAAGACCGTCTACAACGTCAAGATCCTCGCGCCGCTCGTCGAGGCGCGCCGGGAGCAGGCGCCGGCCCCCGAGGTCAAGGAGGAGCCGCCGGCCCCGAAGCCGAAGGAGACCGTCCCCAAGCCGAAGCCGAAGGAGAAGAAGCCCGAGAAGAAGCCGGAGCCCCCGAAGGCCGAGCCGAAGGAGACGCCGGCCGAGGACAGGCCGATGGACCTGTCGGTCGCCGGGGGGGCGGACCAGACGAGCATCTCCGTCGACTCCCGGCAGTTCCCCTATTCGTATTACCTCACCGCGATAGAGCGGAAGGTCTCAGAGAACTGGTTTTCGTCCCATTCGGGACGGGGCGAGGGGGTCTCGTGCGTCGTCTATTTCCAGCTCGGCCGCGGGGGGCAGGTCTCCGGGCTGCGCGTCGAGCAGAGCTCGGGCAACCCGCATTTCGACCGCCAGGCGCTGCGGGCGATCCAGAGCGCGGAGCCGTTCCCGCCGCTCCCGCGCGCCTTCGGCGAGGCGTGGCTCGGGATCCATTTCACGTTCGTGCAGAAGAACTGACGGCCCCCGGCGGCCGCCCAAGGCAGGAGTGCACCGCATGAAGCGACTTCGGACGATCTTCCTGTTCCTCTCGGCGCTCGCCGCCGCCCGGGCCGCCTCCGCCCAGCTCGACGTCCACCTGAGCACGTCGAAGGCGGGGGGCGGGCGGATCCCCATCGCCGTGCGCGATTTCCGGCTCGAGCGCGCCGATCTGCGGTCGGCCTCTGATTATATCGTGGGGGTGCTGCTCGACGACCTCGAGTTCACCGACGCCTTCGCCCCGGTGCGGCTTCAGGGAGGCGCCGACTCCCTCGCCGGCGGCGCAGCGGCGGCGGCCCTCGTCGAGGGCTCGCTCGGGTGGGACGGTTCCAGGTACGCGCTCTCGGTGAGCCTGCTCGACTTCGTCAGCCGCGAGACGATCTTCGGCAAGCGGTACCTCTTCGAGCACGACGCGATGAGGGCGATCGCGCACGATCTCAGCGACGAGATCCTCTTCTTCCTCATAGGCGAGATCGGCGTGGCCAAGACGCGGATCCTCTTCACGAGACGCGAGGGAGAGGTGAAGAACCTCTACCTCGTCGATTACGACGGGCACGGGGAGCGCAGGCTCACCGAGGGCGAGCTCGTCGTCTCGCCGGTCTGGCTCGACTGGAGCAGGTTCTGCTTCACCTCCTACCGCCGCGACAACCCCGATTGCTACCTCATGGATCTCGCCCGCGGGAAGCGGCTGATGATCTCCTCGCGCGTCGGGATCAACGTCGCCGGCGGATTCAATCCCGCCTCCGACGAGCTGGTGATGACGCTGAGCCTGGCGGGGAACAGCGAGATCTACCTGATGAGCCCCGGCGGCGAGCTCGGGCGCCGCCTGACATCCAACAGGGCGATAGACGTATCGCCGGTCTGGTCGCCGAACGGGCGCGAGATCGCCTTCGTCTCCGACCGGTACCGGTCCCCCCAGATCTTCCTGATGGACCGGTACGGCGGGAACGCGAGGCGGCTGACCTCGGAGGGCTCGTACAACACCGCTCCCGCCTGGTCCCCGAAGGGGGACCTGATCGCCTACGCGGCGCGGGAGGGCGGAGTCTACCGGCTGCGCCTGATATCCCCCGACGGGCTCTACCGGGAGACGGTCTTCGACGACGCCGTCAGCTGCGAGGATCCCTCCTGGGCCCCCGACGGCCGCCACCTGGCAGTCACGGCCCGCTTCGGGGGCGAGCCGTGGATCCTCGTGGTCGATATCGACACCGGCTCGAGGCGGCGGCTGGTCAGGGGGGAGGCGGCCGCGTGGTCGCCCCTGCCCCCGGAGAAATAAAAACGCCAAAAATCTGTTTGCAAGCCGGCCGGATGTCGGTATCATCCGACCGGGTATGAAACCAGGTTGTTCGGAACGGTTTTGAGTCTGTTCTTCAGACAGGGAGGTCGATGAGATGAGACAGTCAGGGTTCCTGTTCCTCGCGGTGGCGCTCGCGGCGCTGATGGTGCTCCCGGCGTGCTCGAAGAAGGAGGCTCCTCCGGTCGAGCAGGAGATCGCCCCGGTCGAGGAGATCGTCCCGCCGCCGCCCCCGCCGCCGGTCGTCGAAGAGCCCGCGGTCAAGGAGCTCGAGCCGATCGTCCTGCAGGACGTCTTCTTCGATTACGACAAGTTCTCGATCAGGAACGAGTTCAAGAAGGTCCTCGAGGCCAACGCCGAGCTCCTGCTCGCGCGCGAGGGCGCGAAGCTCCACATCGAGGGGCACTGCGACGAGCGCGGCACCAACGAGTACAACCTCGCCCTCGGCGAGAAGCGCGCGAAGGCGGTCATGGATTTCTACGTGGCGTACGGCGTCCCCGCGGCGCGCCTGTCGATGATCAGTTACGGCGAGGAGCGGCCCTTCGACCGCGGTCATGACGAGGCCGCGTGGGCGAAGAACCGCAGGGCCCACATGGTGGTGAAGGAGTAGCGAGGGAAGGATGGATCGCACCCTCGCACGGATGGCGGCGGCGCTCGCGACGGCCGCCTGCGTGGCGGCGCTCGGCGGCTGCTGGGGCAGGAGCTTCTGGCGCGCGCAGGAGGCGTCGCTCGACACCGCCGTGAAGGTCGATTCCCTTCTGAGGGAGAACGCGATCCTTCAGCGCAGGGTCTATCAGGTCGAGACGGCCCTCGCCGGGCAGCAGGAGCACTCGCGAAGGGCGGCGGCGAGCGCGAGCATGGACCTCGAGGAGATCAAGGACCAGCTCAACGCCCTGCTGGGGATTATCGACGAGCAGGGCCGGTGGCCCGCCGCGAGGAGCGTCCGGCCCGCCGCACCGCCCGCAGAGGCATCCGGTTCACGAACCCCGCCGCCGGATTCGATCGCCGCATCCGGCGGCGGGGCGGCCTCCGCCACCGACACGATCCTCCCGGCCGTCATCCCGCCGACCGCCGAGGAGATGTACCGGCAGATCTATCTCGACTTCAGCAGGATGAAGTACGAGATCGCCCTCGAGCAGTCCGAGGAGTTCCTCCGGGAGTACCCCGACGACGGGCTCGTCGAGGAGATCAGGTTCCTCCGCGGCGAATGCTACATGGAGCTCGGGAGGGATTTCGACGCCCTCAAGGAGTTCTCCACGGTCCTCCAGGAGTTCCCGCGCGGCCGCAGGACGCCGGCCGCCCTCCTGCGCATGGCAATCTCCTACGAGCGGATCGGCGACACGGCGCTGGCGGCCGGCGTCGTCCGCAGGCTGGTCCGGGAATACCCGGACAGCGAGGAGGCGGTCGAGGCGCGGGAGCGGTTCGGCGGGATGCTGGATGAGCGGTGATGGAGCCGACCTCGTTATCCGATCCCGGACATCATCTCGCGCTGGCGCTGACGGTCGCCGTCCTCCTCGCGCTCTCCGCCTTCTTCTCCGGCTCCGAGACGGCGCTGTTCTCCCTCTCGCGCTCCACCGTCGCCGGCATGGCCGAGGGCGATCCCTCGCGGCGCAGGGTCGCCTCCCTGCTCAGGCGCCCGCGGCGGCTCCTCGTGACGATCCTCTTCGGCAACCTCCTCGTCAACGTGGCCAACACGAGCGTCGTGACGGCGCTGGCGATCAGGATGTACGGCGAAGCCGGCGTCGGGTACGCGATGCTCCTGATGACCGTGCTGATCCTGGTCTTCGGAGAGATCTCCCCCAAGAGCCTCGCCATCAGGCGCGCCCCGGCGATCGCCGTCGCCGTCGCTCCCGTGCTGGGGGCCCTGATGGCGGCGCTCTGGCCGGTCAGGGTGGCGCTCGGATGGATCGCCGATTCCTCCGTCGAGGTCGGCCGCCGGCTCTTCGGCGAGACCCGCGAGGAGTACGGATCGCTCGAGCTCGCCGCCGCCGTCGAGATGGGGCACCGTGACGGCCTCTTCGACGAGTTCGAGAAGGAGGTCCTGACCAACCTCTTCCTCTTCGCCGAGACCTCGGTGCACGAGATACTCACCCCGCGCGTCGACGTCTTCTCGCTCGACGTCTCCACCCCCCTCCAGGAGGCGGTGCGGCAGGTCCGCGACCGCGGTTTCACCAGGGTGCCGCTCTACGAGGGCCGTCCCGAGACGATCGTCGGGGTCCTGCACGCGAAGGACCTGCTCCGCACGGCGCGCGACGACCGGGTCGCGCTGCGCGACCTGGTCCGCGAGGTGCGGTTCGTCCCCGAGACGAAGAAGATCCGGGACCTGCTCGGCGAGCTGATCGCGGCCCGGCAGCACATGGTGATCGCCGTCGACGAGCACGGGTCGTACGAGGGGATCGTCACCCTCGAGGACATCCTCGAGGAGATATTCGGCGACATC
Source organism: Candidatus Krumholzibacteriia bacterium (assembly GCA_028696635.1). Lineage (GTDB taxonomy): Bacteria > Krumholzibacteriota > Krumholzibacteriia > Krumholzibacteriales > Krumholzibacteriaceae > JAQVGR01. Next base: position 5,770 of record JAQVGR010000053.1, read on the forward strand.
CGGGACCGGCGCGAGCCGCGCGTCGACGAGTACACGATGATCGGCCCCGACGCGATCGTGGCATCGGGCTCGATGCGCCTCGAGGATTTCAACGATATCTTCCGGTCGGGGCTCGAATCGCAGGAGGTCGAGACGGTCGGCGGATACCTCACCGAGACGACCGGCCGCATCCCCCACGACGGGGAGGCCTTCGAGGCGGAAGGGCTGCGGTTCCTCGTGATCTCGGCCGATCCGACAAGGATCAACAAGCTCAAGGTCGAGCGGCTGCCCCGCGGGGAGGAGAGCGATGAGCAGCACTAGCCTCGCCGTCATCGTCCTCGTCTCGATGCTCGCCTCGGCGTTCTTCTCGGGAGTCGAAACGGCGGTCGTCTCGTGCAGCAAGGTGCGGCTGCGCAGCCGCGCCAGGCGCGGATCCTGGCGGGCCCAGATCCTGGAAGGCCTTCTCCGGCGCCCGGAGAAGTTCTTCAGCCTCGTGCTCGTGGGCAACAACCTCGCGAACGTCGCCTGCATGGCCACGGCGACCGCCCTGGCGGTGCGGCACTGGGGCGACAGCGGGGCCGCCGTCGCGACGATCGCGCTGACCCCCGCGCTGCTCGTCGTCGGCGAGGTCATCCCCAAGTCGGCGTTTCTCTACCACGCCGATCGCGTCGCGCTGCTCCTCGCTCCGCCGATCAGGGCGGCGGCGCTGCTCCTGCAGCCGCTCGTCGCCCCGGCCGCGCTCCTCGCCCGCGCCCTCACGGGCCTGACGGGGAGGGGGGAGGGACGGTTCGACATCCTCTCCACGCGCGAGGAGCTGGTCTACCTCTACCGCCGCGGCCGCGTCGACACGGAGATTGCGGTGCGCGAGCAGCGGATCATCGGGACGGTGTTCAGTTTCGGCGCGCGGAGCGTCGGGGAGCTGATGGTCCCCATGGAGAACGTGATCACCTTCCCCGTAACCGCCTCGGTGGACGAGGTCGTCGAGGAAGCGAACCGGCACACCTACTCGCGGTTCCCGCTCGTCTCGCCCCGGGACGGGCGGATAGTCGGCGTGGTGTCGCTGTTCGACCTGCTGGGGCTCGACGGCGGCGAGCGGCTCGCCTCGGTGATGCACACCCCGCTGTACGTGCATCCGGAGGAGAAGGCAGAACGCCTCCTGATCCGGATGAAGGACGACCCGCTCCACTTCGCCGTGGTGATCTCCGGGGCCGGGGAGGCGACGGGGATCATCACCCTCGAGAACATCCTCGAGAGCTTCGTCGGCGAGATCTCGAACGAGTACGAGTGACGCCTGCCGGCCCGGCCCGGCGATCCGCTATTTCCCCGCCTGCACCCAGCCGAGCTCGCCGACCTCGCGCTCGACCTCCTCGAGGATCTCGCAGGAGCGCACGAGCTCCTGCATCGCCGTGTGGTCGGGGTAGAGCGGGCGGTCGACGTCGAGGAAGTCGACGTGCCGCCTGATCACGTCCTTCGCCTTCTGTACCCCTTTGCCGAAGGCGTATTCGCGGAAGTCCAGCGCCTGCGCGGCGGCCATGAACTCGATCCCCAGCACGCCGTAGGCGTTGTCGAGGATCTGGAAGTTCTTGATCGCCGTGTTCATCCCCATCGAGACGAAGTCCTCCTGGTCGGCCGCGGCGGGGATCGACTGGATCGAGGCGGGCATCGAGAGGATGCGCTGCTCGACGATCTGCATGTCGGCGGTGTACTGGCTCAGCATCAGCCCCGACATCATCCCGGCCCCCTTGCTGAGGAAGGCGGGGAGCCCGATGTTCAGCGCCGGATGGTTGAGCCGGTTCATGCGGCGCTCCGACATCACGCTGACCATCGTGACCGCCGCGCCGATCATGTCCATCGGGAGCGACACCGGCGATCCCTGGAAGTTCGCCCCGGAGAGCTGGATCTTGCGGTCGGGGAAGAAGATCGGGTTGTCGCCGACGCCGTTGAGCTCGATCTCGACCTGCGTGCGGGCGAACTCCCACGCGTCGTGCGCGGCGCCGATCACCTGGGGGGCTGAGCGCATCGAGTAGGCGTCCTGGACCTTGACCTTCAGGCGCCCCTCGGCGAGGTCCCCGCCGGCGACGCACTTGAGGATCGCCGCGGCGGCGCGCATGGCGCCGCGGAAGCCGCGGACCTCGTGCAGGAGGGGGTGGTAGGGGCGCATGTTGGCCATCAGCGCCTCGAGGGTCATCGCCGCGGCGATCTCCGCCTGGCGCAGCCACCGGTCGGTGTCGTGGAGCATGATCGCGCTCATCGCGGTGAGCAGGTTCGATCCGTTGATCGTGGCCAGCCCGTCGCGCGCCTTCAGCCCGGGCACGGGGATCCCCGCCTTCTCCAGCGCCTTTTTCCCGTCGAGCAGCTCGCCCTGGTAGTACGCCTTCCCCTCGCCGAGCATCAGCAGCGCGATCTGCGACATCGGCGCGAGATCGCCGCACGCGCCGACCGAGCCCTTCTGGCAGACGTACGGGGTGACCCCCCTGTTGAGCATCGCGACCAGCGTCTCGGCGATCTCGGGGCGGCACCCCGAGTTCCCGTGGGCGAGCACGTTGAGCCTGCCCGCCATCGCCCCGCGCACGTACTCGATCGGGGCCGGATCCCCGATCCCCGCGGCGTGGTTGTATATCAGGTACCGCTGGAAGTCCTCGATCTGGTCATCGTTGAGCACCACCTCGGAGAACTCGCCGATCCCCGTGTTCACGCCGTACATGATCTCGCGGGCGACGACCTTCTCCAG
>JAQVGR010000054.1 GCA_028696635.1 Candidatus Krumholzibacteriia bacterium
GGGGAACATGACGAGGTACCCGCCCGTCGGGCCGAAGAGGGCGGCGGGGCCGAAGGAGAGCCCGGCGAAGACGGGGACGCCGGCGGCGCCGAGCGCCAGGTACGACACCATCGCGGCGAACCCGTCGCGCGGTCCGAGCGAGATCCCGGCCAGCACGACGAACAGCGTCTGCATCGTGACGGGGACCGGCGTCCACGGCAGGCGGACGGCGAGCTGCGCCCCCGCCGCGGTGAACAGGACGAAAGCCGCTATGCGGGCCGCGCTGCGGGCCGCTGCCGCCGTGTCGAATGTCTGCGCCATGCGAGTCGTCTGTCCGTTGACCATTCCGGTCTCCTTTTTTTCAGCCGTTCACCCGTCCCCGACCGGGAGCCCGGGATCGATTCTCCTACGATATCCTGTCGCGGCCCTTTTTGCAAGCCCGCTGTTCCTTCACGGGCGGCCCGCGTCGGGAACGATCCCCCCGACCGAGATGTTGCCGAGATAGTAGTTCGCCGTCATCTCCACGTGCACGAGAGCAAGGCCGAAGGCCGCTTCGTCTACCCTCTCGACGACGTACTCCTCCCGCACGGCGGCGAGTATGTTGAAAAACTCGAAGAGCAGCAGCCTCATCGTCATGTGGTAGATGTAATCGAACTCGAGCTTCTCGAGATAGGCCTTCCCTTCCCCCCCGCGCAGAGCGGCGAGCGCGGCCAGCTCCCCTCCCGCCCCCGGTCCGAGGAGCTCGGTGCGCCGCCGCGAGGTCGATGCGCGCACGCGCCCCTCCATCTCCCCTATCGTCCGGGAGATCTCCCCGCTTGTCAGCCCCGCGTCGTTCACCCTCCCGAGCACCAGCTCCAGATACGCCTCCCCCTCGGCGATCAGGTCGACGAGGAAGACGAGATTCTTCTCGAGCGAGTCGACGTACGCCCCGGATGACCGCCGCTCCTTCTTGGCTTCGAGCATCCGGGCGAGGTTCTCCCTGAACCGCTCCGGGGCAGGGTAGCTCTCCGAGACATGCGCCGAGTACGTCGCCAGGAGCTCCTCGAAGTCGGCGCTCTTCTTTTCCGCGCTCACCGCCCCCCCTCTCCCGGCAGTCCGACCCGGACCCTCGCCCGCGCCGCCCCCCCCGCGCCCTGCAGCGGCGGATATGGCCTGATCGCTTCGAAATCGAAGGACAGTATCGCCCTCTCCCCGGAGATCATGATCCCGTAATCGCCGCCTACCAGCAGTGCCTGCGCCCGCTGCGGAAGCCATCCGGCGTCGGTCAGCGCGGGCTCCGCGCCCTCGCGCATCTCCAGCCGCATCACGACGCCCCCCTCGACCTGGACGGCCGCCGCGATCCCCGAGGCGTCGATAGCCTCTATCCGGCCGGGGAGCGCCAGCCTCGCGTCCTCCCGCAGCGCTTCCATGTCATAGACGACGAGCGTATCGCCGAGCCCCCCCGAGCCGCGGTGCGCGGCCAGCGCCGACGAACCTGCCCGAGCCAGATCCCCGATGCCGCCGCTCGAGGCCGTCCCCTTCCGCCCGGTCTTCCCGCATCGGCCTCCGGCGCAGAGAAACTCCTCGATCTCCCCCGCGCCGAATGTCAGGATCGCCCCGCCCCAGAACAGGGCGTCGCTCACCGAGGTGCCGAGCCGGCCGTACCAGGTCCGCCCGAGGTCCTCGTACCGGTATACCCCGCAGAAGCCGTCGTCGGTGATCGCGTATATCCCGTCCGCCAGGGCGAAGACGCGAAGGACCGAGCGGTCGAGGCGCAGATCGGCGGCGAGCGCCGGCTCCGCGCCGCCGAGATCGATCGAGAACAGGCGCGCTTTCTGCTTGAAATTGACGGCGCAGACGGCGAAGCGGCCGCAGGCAGAGGCGTCGACGAGCCGGCCGCTCTTGTTGTTGAGACGCTTGACCGCGACGAACCCCTCCAGCGAGCCGGACCGGGCCAGGTCCCGTTCGCTCCCGATCAGCAGATCGAGGTTCGCCCCGGAACCCCTCTCCCGGCCGAGAAGGAACAGGTCCCGCGGCGGACTGCCGCAATCGACTGTCTCGATCCTGATCCGCTGCATCCCCGCCGCTTCGAACCGGGGGGCGACCCGTTCGATCCCGCTCCCGGTCCCCGGAACCGCCGCGGGCCGCACATCCAGCACGAACCCGCTCTCCGCGCGGACCCTGCGCAGGGGGACCGGTTCGTCCCCCGTATCCTCTCCCGGGCCGTACTCGGTATAGTACGGGTTCTCCGGCGGGTCGAGCGGGAAGTAGAGGAACCCCGAGGCGGTCTCCCCCGGCTCTATCACGACCGGCTCGAAGCTCCCGCCCCTGCCGGCCGGAAAGAACGAATTGCGCAGCAGCGGCCGGTAGTCGAGCGCGTAACTCCCCCATCGGTAGGCGTAGTACGCGCCGAGCGGCGGGATGAGCATCCCGCCGACCACGTTCCACGCTCCCATCTTCCGATGGCGGGGCGCTTCGGCTGCGCCGGCGAGGCGCATCAGCACCTCGCGCGGATGGATCGGGGCTATCGGCCCGCTCCCCGTCTCGAGGGAGATCGAGCTCAGCCGCTCGCCGACTGGGAGGTCGCCGGTCGCGTGAAGCGCGACGGCGGCCGTATCGCCGTTGGTGACGCTCAGATAGACGGGCACGACGCCGCTGTCGGGAGGATACGACCTGAAGAGCTTCTGGATCTGGCCGGGGTCGTCGGGCAGGACGGCTGCGACGGAGATCCCGGCGCCGCCCCTGATGCCGGCCCCCCCCTCGATGCCGACCGGCACCTTCGGCCCCCTGCACGAGACGACAGTGCACACGGCGAGCATGCCGAGCGGTCGTATGGTGCGCAGCAGGTTCATCTCCGGAGCCCCTCCAGCGGCACGGTCCGTCCGAGTGGGGTAACGGTACAGTAATTCCCCATCGTTTGCAAGAAGCAGTCGTTTTCGCAGAACCCGCCGGACAGGTAGAGGCGGCCGGGTCGCCCGCTGAAGTCGAAGACGTTGCGCACCATGCCGTGGAGGAACATCGCCACCGCCTCTTCCGGCGGCGTGCCGGTCGAGACGAGCTCGAGGACCTTCTCCATGCCGAAGACCCCGCAGGTGACGTTGATCCACCGCTCGGACGGGGCGAGCCGGTCGAATTCGACCTCGTAGTAATGACCGAGCAGCTCGATCGTGGCCCCCGTCGAGGAGCCGCAGGCGAGGTTCCAGTCGAGCCTGTTCACCCGGCGCCCGGCGAAGCGGACGAACTTCACGTCGCGCCCCCCGACGTCGACGACGGAGAAATCGCCGTCGGCCACCAGCGCGAGGCTCCCCTCTGCGAGCGCGATAAGCTCGTTCCGGTAGATCCTGCACCGGCTCTTCGCGCTGTGCCCCGTTGCGATCTCGAACCGGATCCCCTCGCGGCGTATCAGCTCCCTCGTCTGGATGATCTCGATCGCGTCCGTGTCGGTCTCGAGGATCTTCGACCAGGTGCTGCCGCAATCCGCTATCAGCATCGCAACTCCGTCCTCGCATCTCCCGCCTCAGGAGAGCCTGATGAACGCCTCGACCTTGGCGAGTATCGAGTCGTTGATCTCTCCATGACAGTCGACGGCGATGCCGCCGTGCTTTTCGGCGAGCCGGTGCGCGAGGTCCTGTTTCGCGCAGAAGGCCTGGTGAAAGAAGACGGTTGGAACCCCTTCGTCCACGAAGCACTCGAGATCGAGATCGGCGGGGCGCCCCGCCTCGACGCACCTGACCCATCCATAGAGGTGCGTCGTCGGCGGGAATAGATCGAGGATACGCATGTCGTTCGGCGGCACCCCCCAGAACCCGTGCGTCGGAAGGCACGGTTCGGGGGGATCGCCGGGGAGCGCCGGATCGACGACCGTCGCCATGATCGCCTCGACCCGCCCGGCGAGCGGCCCGCGCCCGGTCGAATAGAGGAGCGGCCGGTCCTCGAAGGCCTCCTCGTGGAACCGCGACTCGATCACGATGACGCCCAGCTCGCGCAGGATCCACGCTGCGTGCCGGCCCCTGTCGCACTTGTCCTCGCCGACCGCCGCGACGACGGCGGCGAGCCGCGGCCCGAGATGGACCGCGTTGTCGACGACGTTGGCGATGATGCGGCATGTCGCCGGCGGGAGAAGCCCCGCGTCGGGGGCCCCGGCGGCCACGTCGAGGTCGACGAGCGGCAGATCGCGGCCGAACCGGTCGCGCACGCCGCCGAGCGCGCTGCGCAGGGGAAACCCGTAGTACCCGATGACTCTTCGGCTGCTGTTCGTCTGCATGGCGGTCCGTGAAGCCGGCCGGCTTCCGGCGGGCATCGCGCGGGGATCGGCGGCGGGGACGCCCTACGCCTCGCCGTTCTCCACCCGCTCGATGGTCTCGATGACATCCTCGGGGCGCTTCGCCTTGATCAGCCGCTCGCGGAACCGGTCGAGCTTGATCATCTTGACGATCTTGGCGATCGCCTGCACGTGGGGGCCCGACTCGCCGGTCGGAGCGACCAGGAGAAAGAACAGGTGCGAGGGCTTGCCGTCCAGCGATTCGAAATCGACGCCGTCGTGCGAAACCCCCACCACTATCCTGAGCCTCGCGACCGCGTCGCACTTGGCGTGCGGTATGGCGACGCCCTTCTCCAGCCCCGTGCTGCCGTCGCGCTCCCGCGCGAGGACCGCCTCGAGGATCGTGTCGGCGTCGCACCGCTCGCAGCTTTCGGCCATCAGCTCGATGAGCTCCTCGATAGCCTCCCGCTTGTCGGTCGCCTCCATGTCGAGCTTGACGTTCTCGGGCCCGATGGCATCTGTCAGTTTCATCTCGGTACGCCTCCCGGGGCGCATCCGCGGATGCGCCGGACATGGGCGGAATCTAATCAAACCCGGCCCCGATAGCAAGTGCCGGGGGGCAGGCGGCCGTCAGGCCTCCTCGTACATCCGCTCGATGCGCTCGCGTCCGCGCACGACCATCACGGGGCATTTCACCTTGCGAAGGATCCGTTCCCCTTCCTCGTAGAACGAGTCGCGCAGGCTCAGGACCTCCCCGAGCTCCCCCTGCACGAGCAGATCCGCGCCCCACTGCTCCGCCTCGTGCGCGACCTCCTCGTGGACGACCCCCTTGCGGAGGACCGTCTCCACCTTGATCCCCTTGCGGTCACCGAGCTTGACGACGTAGTTGAGATAGCGCTTGCCGTCCTCCTCGAGGTCGCGCTCGTAGTCCATCTTCTCCATCTGGACGAAGACCCTCGCCTTGAGCAGCTCGGCGAGCAGGTTCTCGTTGACCACGTACATGACCCTGAGAACGCTCTGGTACGTCTTCGCCATGGTTATGGCGAGCTGAGCCGCCGTGATCGACGATTCGCTCCCATCGATATACAGCAGGATGTTGCCCAGCGGATTGCTCATGCGACCGCCCCTTTTCTCCGGAAGAGGCGGTCCTTGACGAGCTTCAGGACGAAGAACGCCTCCCGCTCGGATTCTTCGAGTGCCATCTCGATATATTTCATCGTTTCCTCGTAGTCGGGGATGAATATCTTCTCCAGGGCGTTGACCCTGCGGATCGTCTTGGCCACCTCGCGGGAGAGCCGCATGAGCGATATGCGCGCCTCGGCGAGGGCCCCCAGCAGCTGCAGCGCCTCCCGGAACCGCAGGATCGCCTCGTCTATCCAGATGCTGCTCTCCGCCGCGGCGACATAGGGCGAGCGGTCGTCGAACTTCACCCGCACGCGCGGGAGAGAGACCCCCATGACGCGCTTCTCGGAGAACGAGAGCTCGGACCTGATATTCTGGCCGAGGGCGAGCAGGTTGACCTCGCGCCGCCCCATTCTGAGTATGGCCTGGTCGAGGGCGGCGAACGCCTCCCGGAGCTTCGCCTCCACCTGCTCCTGCGCCTCGACGGCCCGGTCGATCAGCCCCATCAGCTCGACGATGAGGATCTTGCGCTTCTGGTCGAGGAGCTCCCACCCCTCCTGCGCGAACCCGAGGTCGCGCTTGATCTTCATGAGATTGGTCTTGGTCGGCGCGACTTCGTACCGTGCCATCGGCCCTCGCTATTCCTTGCCGTAGTACTTGTTGATCTCTTCCTCGCTGATCCGGTAGAGCTCCTCTTTCGGCAGGGTCGATATCACCTTCCAGCCGAGGTCGAGGGTCTCGAAAATCGTGCGGTCCTCGTACTCGCCCTGGCTGAGGAACTCCCGCTCGAACCGCTCGCCGAACTGCAGGTAGGTTTTGTCGAGGGGGGTCAGCTCCTCCTCGCCGATCACGGCGGCGAGCGCGCGCACGTCCTTCACGTGCGAGTAGGCGGCGAAGAGCTGGCTCGCGATGTGCGCGTGGTCCTCCCTCGTCATCCCCTCCCCGATCCCGTCCTTCATCAGGCGCGAGAGCGACGGCAGCCCCGCGATGGGTGGGTAGACGTTGCGCTGCTCGAGCTCGCGCTCGAGCACGATCTGCCCCTCGGTGATGTACCCCGACAGGTCGGGCACCGGGTGCGAGATGTCGTCGTTCGGCATCGTGAGGATCGGCATCTGGGTGATCGAGCCGCTGAGCCCCTTGACCATCCCCGCGCGCTCGTAGATCTGCGAGAGGTCGCTGTAGAGGTATCCCGGATATCCCTTGCGGCTCGGGATCTCCTCGCGGATCGTCGAGATCTCGCGGAGCGACTCGCAGTAGTTCGTCATGTCCGTGAGGATCACGAGCACGTGCATCCCCATGTCGAAGGCGAGGTACTCGGCCGCGGTGAGCGCCGTACGCGGCGTCACGAGCCTCTCGACGGACGGGTCGTCGGCGAGGTTGAGGAAGAGCACGACCTTCTCGAGCGCGCCGGTCTCCTCGAAGTTGCGTATGAAGTACCGCGCCACGTCGTGCTTGATCCCCATCGCGGCGAATACCACGGCGAAGGAGGAATCCTCCCCGACGATCTTCGCCTGGCGGGTGATCTGTGCGACGAGCCTGTTGTGCGGCATCCCCGTCCCGGAGAAGATCGGGAGCTTCTGCCCGCGAACGAGCGTGTTCATCCCGTCGATCGCCGAGATTCCCGTCTGGATGAACTTCTTCGGGTACTCGCGCGCCGTCGGGTTGATCGGCAGCCCGTTGACGTCCATCAGTTTCTCGGCGCGCGGCGCCGGGCCGTCGTCGATCGGCTCGCCGAGCCCGTTGAAGACGCGCCCGAGGATCTCGCTGCCGGCCCCGAAGTTCAGCGGCTCGCCGCGGAACCGCACGCGGGTCCCGGGGACCGAGAGCCCCGAGGTCCCCTCGAAGACCTGGATCACCGCCGCATGCTCGCTCGTCTCCAGGATCATGCCGAGGCGCACGCGCCCGGTGGGGTCGGTGACCTCGGCGAGCTCGTTGTACCCGACGTTGTGTATCCCGCGGATCGCCACGAGCGGTCCCGCTATGCCGGCGATCCCGATATATTCCCGGCCCTCGGCCGTCCTTCGTTCCGTCATGCGCTTCTCCGATTCTTCGCCGCCGCGGCCGTCGAACATCTCCGCGATCCGCTCGATGGAGCGCTCGAGCTTGTCCCGGATCGCGTCGATTTTTTCGGGCTCGTCGTTGCCGATCGAGAACTTGATGCGGAGGATGTCCGAGTAGACCTCCATCTTGCGCAACTGGTGTATATTCGCGCCCTTGCGGATCACCTCGAGCCCGAGATCGTAGAACTCGAGGATGACCTGCAGCATCCTGATCTGCTTCTGGGGCGTGCAGTACATGTCCACGCGATCGAACGAGTTCTGCTGGAGGAAGGCGTTCTTGAACATCGTGCAGGTCTCCAGCACGATCCGCTGCGTGTCGGGGAGCACGTCGGGGCCGACGAGCTTGACGACCTGCTGGAGCTTTCCCTCCTGCTGGAGCAGGTCCATGATCCGCCGCCGCAGCACGCTCCACTCGCCCCCGCTGAGCTCCTGCCACCAGTCGCTGATCTCGTCGACGTACTCGCTGTAGCTTTCCAGCCACGAGATCGCCGGGTAGTGGCGCGCGTTGGCGAGCTGCCGGTCGAGCGCCCACATGCACCGCACGAACCGCTTCGAGTGCTGCGTGACCGGCTCTGAGAAATCGCCTCCGGGGGGCGAGACGGAGCCGACGACGCTGATCGAGCCGCTCGATCCGCCGAGGGTCTCCGTCATCCCGGCGCGCTCGTAGAACTCGGCGAGCCGCGTCGGCAGGTAGGCGGGGTACCCCTCGTCGGCGGGCATCTCCTCCATGCGGCCGGAGAGCTCGCGCAGCGCCTCGGCCCAGCGCGAGGTCGAGTCGGCCATGATAGCCACGTGGTACCCCTGGTCGCGGTAGTACTCGGCGATCGTGATCCCCGTGTAGATCGAGGCCTCGCGGGCGGCGACCGGCATGTTCGATGTGTTGGCGATCATGATCGTCCGCTCCATGATCGGCCTTCCCGTTCGGGGATCGACGAGCTTGGGGAACTCTATCAGCACGTCGGTCATCTCGTTCCCGCGCTCGCCGCAGCCGATATAGACGATGATGTCGGCGTCGCTCC
>JAQVGR010000055.1 GCA_028696635.1 Candidatus Krumholzibacteriia bacterium
GCTTCGGTTCTGAGAAGCCTGTTGCGGGCGCTCCGGATCCGCGTCTTCGCTTCCCGGCTCGTATCGGTTCTCGTTTGCGTCTGATATGCGGCGATTTCCCTCTCGAGATCTCCCAGTTCCCGCTTCAACGAATCCTCCGCCGCCCTCTCGGAACCCGTCAGCGAACGCTGATCGGCGGTGAATAGCAGATCGGCGAGCATCCGGCCGAGATCCCGTTCGGCCGCCGGCCACGCCTCCTCCGGTCGGTCCTGCATGAGATGCGTGTGGGCCAGAGCCGGGTACGGGGATTTCTGGAAGGTCGCCCGGGACAATCCCGGTCCTATCCGCAGCCGCGAGACTTCGTATATGGGAATCGCCCGTGCAAGACGCTCTTCGGCTTTTCCGTACTCGCCCCGGGTCATGAAATAGTTCGCGTAGCTGAATAATCCCATCGCGACAAAGGGGTGCTCTTCACCGAGCGCCTCCCTGAGCAGCGAATCCGCGCGAGGGTAGAGGGGAGCGGCGCAGAGGTAGTCGCCGCGGTCCCGGCAGTTTCTCGCGATGTTCAGAAGAAATACCGCATAATCCCTGTCATACTCCCCCGATACCGACCGCTGAATCTCGAGCGCCTCGCGGTAGAGCGTATCCGCCCTGTCGTAGGTGCCCTTGTCGTGATACAGATCCGCGAGATTGTTCATGGTGATGGCGATCAGCGGATGATTGCCCGGAAGGAAACGCCGGTATATCCGCAAAGCTTCCCTGTAATGAGACTCGGCCGCGGCATAATCGCCCTTGTCCTGGAGCAGGCTGCCGAAATTGCTGTGAACATTCGCCGCGTCGGGATCCGGTTCGTCGAGTATCTCGCCGTATATCCCCAGGGCCGTCGAGTAGAGCTCCTCCGATTCGTCTATCTCTCCCTTGGCGTTCAGCAGAACGGCGAGGTTGTTGCACGCATACGCTACATCGGAATCGATCTCGCCGTATAATATCCTGAGTATCGCGAGGGCCCTTCGGGAGAGAGGTTCAGCCGTCCAGTAATCCCCCATGTCCTTGAGCGCGCTTGCAAGTTCTCCCATGACCCAGGCGACATCCCCCGACTCCTCTCCGTATATCTCCCTGAATATCAGCAGGGCCTCTCTGAAAAGGGGTTCCGATTCATTCGGATATCCGCGCTCCCGCAATAGACCGGCAAGGTTCGCGCAATCGGTCGCGAGCGATGGATGGTTGCGCGGAAGGACGTCGCGCTCGATGGAGATCGCTCTGGAATACAGCGACTCCGCCCTTTCGTAGTCGCCCAGCTCGCCGCACAGATAGGCGAGATTACCCGCGCTGGCCGCTATATCTGCATCGTTCTCCTCGAGAAGCCTCGTCCTGATCTCGAGCTGGCGCTCGGCCAGGGTCAGCGCGCTGTCGACATTCCCTCCGGCGTACACCTCCATGTACCGTCCGGTCAGGCCGTCGGCATGCGACAGCTCCTCCCGGGAAGCGGCCGGCAATGCGGAGATATACTCCAGCCTGCCGATCAAGAGAGCGGCATCCCTCGCGCGGTACGCAGGCTCTTCGGGATCGCCGGAAACCGCCTCATGGAAGAGAACGGCCAATTCCAGGGCCTCATCGTATCTGCAGGCGACACGCAGCGAGTCGATCGCCTTGCCCAGATCGTCAGGCGAGACGCCGGTCTCGACGGCGCGAACCGTCCGCGGGCACGGCGCAATCGCTCCGAGAAGGAGCAAGATGGCACACAGCGTCCGGATCTTCACGATCAGGCCTCCTTGCCCGTAGTGAATGCCGGGGAACGGCGTGACAGGCAAATCGATGCGGAACGCCCGGCGGAGCATGCTGCTGGAATCGGCACGGTGCTCTCGTACGGTCGTCGCATCACGTGCCGAACAGGGATTTTATCGCGCCCCAGGAATTGAATTCAACGGCTATCTGACCTTCTATGAAATCGATGCGTTTGCGCTTGGCTATAATGTCGCCCGGCCCGAGCGTTTCCTCTCCGTAATAGTTGTCGAGCGATTCCCCCTCTTTACGTGCTCGTACGAGGATCGCGTCGGTTGCCATTGCAACCGGACTCGCTCCGGTCGCGATAAAAACAGCGCAATACTTGCCCTGGTCCGCGCCCGTTCCGGTCTGAGTCGTTATGGGGATCGTTCTCGCAGCGTTTTCGGCGGTCATGATCTCGACGGTCACGATATATCGGTCCCCGGCGATTGTCTGATTCGTGTCGGCGTAGACCGAACCATAGACGATGAACATGTTCGTCGATTCCTGCCCCTGAACCGGCGCGCCAGACAGCGCCGATGCAAGAGCGACCATTATCGCCGGCTTGAGCATCGAACCTCTTCTCATTGTGCATCGTCTCCCATCTGAGTGACGCCCTATCATCTCAGCACCACCATCTTCATGGACTTCGTGTATCCCGGCGCGTCGAGGCGGCAGAAATAGATCCCCGAGGATACCTGCCTGCCGCCGTCGTTTCTGCCGTCCCAGGCGATCTCGTAGTACCCTGCATTCTGGATTGAACCGACCAGCGTCTTCACCAGTTGCCCAGCGACGTTATAGACCCGAAGATTCACGGGGCCTTTCGACGCGAGTTGATATCTGATGCGCGTTACGGGATTGAAGGGATTCGGGAAGTTCTGGTACAGAAGCGATATCGACGGCGTCGCGTTCGAAATGACGGCTTGCAGCGCCACGTGGCAATTGGCGATATCGGCGGCTTCGACGGTCAGTTCGACCGGTTCGCAGACCGGCTTGCCGTTTTCGCCGAGGAGGACGAACTCGAGCACATCGCCCGCAGTGACGGGATGGGAATTGTTGAAATCGATGAAGGCCCCGCATATCTCGCCCGTGTCTCCGTCGATTCTGACCTTCGCCTTCGCGCCGGTCGCCGTGTTCGTGAACACCCCCGAGCATCTATCGCCCGGCGGAGTCCTCTCGCCCCACACCTCGACAACGACGCGTCCGCACAGGCCGAGCACATGCGTCGCGGGGGGCGGATCTTCGCCCGTGGAGGCAAGAAGCTCCGCCCCGAGCGAGGCGTACCGCTCGCCTGCCCATCCGGTCCCCTCGAAGTACGCCGTCTTATCTCCATGACAATAAGCGAGATAGCCGCATGCTCCGGCGATCTCGAATCCATCGCCGGCGTGGAAGTCGCTGATGAATGCGTCGAATCGCCCCTGCGAAGGCGCGTACCTGATCAGCATGTCGCCTTCGAGCGCCGCGATGAAATCGCGGGCGAGGATCGGCTGCTCCGGCTCCCGCGGCAGCGACACGAAATTCATCCCCGCCCGGACCGTCACCCCGCCGTCGAGCGCGGTTCCCTCGAAGACGACCCCGTGGGAATCGTCCGTGTGGATGATATAGCCCTCGCCGGGCACGATCTCGAAGCCGTCGCCCTCGCTTTGGGCGGGCACGAAAGATTCGAACATGTCCTCGTTCGGGTCGTATCGTATGACCTGCGTGGCGCCGAGATGCGCTGCGAAGGAACGCGCACTGAACGTTTCCGCCGGCATCAGCGGAAGCGCAACGAGGTTGATGCCCCCGTCGAGTGTGATCGCATACTGCTTGGGTTCGAGCAGGAACGAGAAACTGCCCCTGTTGTTCTCTTCGTCCACTTCCGTGATCACGTCGCCAAGATCCACGACCACGTAAACGGAACGCTCCCCGAGCGTTTCCCCGGGAATCCATGACACGCCAATATCGGTCTGCTGGCCGCTTTCTAGAAATTCCACCGGAACGGGCGCGCCGATCATCACGCCGCTGCCGAGGGGATCGCCGTCGTAAAATGCCGCGGTGAAGCCCCCCGCTCCGGCTGCGCCGATATTCGCGACGGCGGCGCGCAACTGTATCGGCTCCCCCTCCATGTAGGTGGCATGGGGCGAATCGCCGGCAATCCCGGCAACGACAAGATCGGGATTCGATCTGCGGATGACATTGAGCACTTCGTTCGTCTCGATCGGATCGTTTGAATCGAATACGATCAATGCCTTGTTGGCGATCCCGTCTCCGTCGACCACGTCATCCGCGGGCTTGATCGAAAAGAGCACGTGCCCCTCGCCGCAACCGTTTTCGTCGTTCGGCTGAAGGAACCCGGCGGCCGGATCAAGCGGAGGCAGACCGGTAAGCGGGTCTATCGTGGTGAACGTCCACCGGGCGACCCGCGAGAGATAATCGACGCCGGCGCTGATTTCCAGCAGGTATCCCGTCGACAGTTCGACGATCCCGTGGTAGTAGCCGAGGTTGGTCGGAATGCTGAGCACGGTATCGGCCCAGGCTATCTCGCCGAGCCTGAAACTGCGGGGATCGAGGCGCGGGTCGAGTTCA
Organism: Candidatus Krumholzibacteriia bacterium; assembly: GCA_028696635.1. Taxonomy (GTDB): domain Bacteria; phylum Krumholzibacteriota; class Krumholzibacteriia; order Krumholzibacteriales; family Krumholzibacteriaceae; genus JAQVGR01. The sequence goes on from JAQVGR010000055.1 coordinate 4,309, forward strand.
TCGGTCACGAACACCTGACGCGCCGCGGCCGAGGCGTCAGGAACGTTCTCGAAGTACACCGTGTACGAGATGCGGTCGAGTTGCGAGATGAAGTTGTTCTCTCCCTCGGGAGTCGGACCGACCTTCTCGTTCGGATCGCGCGCGACGCGCACCGTCGTGGACTTGGTGGTCTTCTTGAACCTGGAATCCGACGAGGCTGCAACGTACGAATCCCGGGCGCTCGTTTCGGCCGACGATATGCCGTAGGACGTTATGCCGGCGTCTTCCGCCGGAATCTCCGGATCCCCGAGCGCCGCTGCTGTCAGCAAACAGGACCGGTCGACCTTGGTTTCGAGAAGCGACGTCGCCGTGAATCCTTCGCCGATCTGCCTGGTAAGGTTCCATGCGTTCACGAACTCATCCATGACCTGCTCGCGGTCTATCAGAGCGCCGTCGTATTCGAGGCGATCCATGAATGCCGTCGCGGCGTCCTGGACCCAGGAGCTGACGACATGGTACGCGGCCGCCGTGCCGCGCACGACGGGAAGCGTGTGAATCGCCGTGACTGTGAAAATGTCATCCTCGAGACTGCTGGTCCTCAGAACGAACTCCGCCGTCTTGCCCGCCCCGATGAAGCTGGTGTATACGAGGATCGGCGCGCTGTCGTATGTCCGCAACGGCGTCGTAACGCCGTCGAGCACCAGCTGGTATCTCGTGCCTCTCTGCATGGTGATCCCCGTGATCACGTCATGCGCATCGGCGTTGCCCTCGTTCTCCAGCACGATCATGTTGTCCGAACAGACATCTATGCGAACGGCGGACGGCCCCGTGATCCAGGGCTGCACCACCGGCCCACCGCCCTCGAGCACCGTCACTGCCGACGCGAGCGAGGTCGTGTTCTGTGCGGACGTGATCAGCGACAGGTCGTAGACGCCGGGAAGCAGACGATCGAGCTCGAACCCCGCTATCACTTTGGTGCTGTTGACGACATGGACATCCCACGCCGCGACCGTATCGCTGCCGGCCCGGGTGAGCGTGACCGACTCCGCATCGGCGAGATGCCCTCCCGTAATTACAAGAGACGCGATCCCCGTATTATCGACGATATCGGGATCGACCGACGCCAGCGAGAAGAGGTACGATTCGGCGAGAATCGTAAATGTACCCCCGCCCGGCGTGTAATCGCCGAATATCATCAAATAGCAATCGGATGCTCCGCCTCCGGGGATGATGGTCTCGTTGTGCCCCTTCAGCTTGAATTTGAAATCATAGTCGATCCTGTCGGGGACGGCGTTGTACCTGACGAACATGTCGAGCTCGTCGTACATGCCCTCGCAGTCGGTGATAAAGCGCAGATCGTGCCCGCTCGGCACCGTCACCCTGAAGTACCGGCGTTCGCCGTATCCGATCGCGTCCGAGTGCGCCTCTCCAAGAATCAGAGGTAAGAGATCGAGGGTCATTTCGCCGGCGGAATATCCCTCGTTGTTTTCCTCGCCCGACTCGTTGATGTTGTTCTTTATGTCCGTCCGCACGATCGCGCGATACCCGCCTGGCACGAGCCCCGGCGCGGTCGCCTCGAGAATGCCGAGGTAGTCGGACGTCGCGATCGTGAATGTCCGCTCGAGCCGTTCACGCGCCTGGAGCCCTCCCGTGTAACCCGCCTCTCCCAGGTAGATATCGGAAAGGTCCCAGCTCTCGTCCGACGAGATGTAGATGCCGTCCCGCCATATCCCGACGACCGGATATTCGCTGAGGTTCGTGATCGTCCACCCGATCGCGATCGAATCTCCCGACACGCACGATGCCGGGACCTGGACGTCCGAGACGACCAGGTCGACATTGGCCGGGGGAATCACGATCGTCACGCCGTCCGGCGTATAGGCGATGTTGTTGCCCTCGCCTCCGTGCTCGTACACGCTGTTGTTCTTGTCGGTACTGACAAAGACGTACCACGTGCCCGAGATGCCCATCGATATCGTCGCCTGCATGCCGCCGGAGTACCGGCTGCCCGGCGCCAGTCCGTCGCCGTGATATTTCGCGCCGAGGACGATGTCCGTCTCGTCGAGTATCCTGTCGAGCGAGAGATAGACGCCGTCGTACCAGGCTCCCGGGTCGCACGGTCCGCTGCCGGCGTTCTCCACGGTCCATGAAAATACCGCGGGTTGTCCCGCGATCAAGGTGTCGGGGCACCCGAGTGACACGACCTGAAGATCGGCGGGAGAGATCGTTATCGTCTGCAGCACCGGCAGCTCGTTGTTCGACTCGTCGGTCTCGCTGACCTTTCCGTCGCCGTCGCTCTTGCCGATTACGTAGTAGTCCCCCTGCAGTCCTTCCGGCAACGCGGCCTTGACACGCGCCGAGTAGGACGCGTGCCCCTGCAGATCGCCGATGCGAGGGTGTGATGCGATGAGGTAATCTGCGCCCGCGTCGAGAACCGGATCCGGAGAGAGATAGAAACGGTCGGTCCAGCTTCTCTGAGAAGGCAACACGCTGTTGTCGTCGAGGTTTGTCACCGTGAAAGTGATGCTGTCGAATTCGCCGTCGATGTACTGCAGGACGGTCATCGCGAGGTCCGGGTACCGGATCTCGGGCGCGACGAACGAGACCGCCGTTACGCGGGCATTATTCCCCTCGTGCAGATGCTCGTACACGCTGTTCACCGCGTCCGTCAGGACGATCAGATGCCAGTCGCCCGGCTCGACGGTCGGGAACTGAACGAGGCGGCTCTCCTGGTAGAAATAGCCGGGATCGAGCGCGCCGGCGCGAGTAACCCCGGCGATGTAGATATCGCTGCCCGTCTCGAGGGTGGAATCGGGGGAGAGATAGAATCGGTCGATCCAGCCGGTCGCCTCGGTCGGACCGGCGCCGAGGTTGGTCACTTTCCACTGCACCGTGGCCTGTTCTCCGGGCACCAGCATGACCGGAGCGCCGAGCGCGGTGACCTGGAGATCGGGAGGCGGCGTCAGCCGGACATCGAAGGGAGCGAACCTGACATTGTTTCCGTCCCAGATACCTTCGGCAACGGTATTCTCGGCGTCGGTCTTGACGATGATATGATACCCGCCTTCATACCCGTCCGGGATCTGAACGCTCTCCGAGACCGAGTACGTCTCGTTGATGACGAGCGCGCCCGAGTGCATCTTGACCAGGGCGAGATGATCCGTTGTCGGGCTGAGTATGTTGTCGGCGGAGATATAGACGTAATCCGCCCATGAGCCGACCGCCGTCTCGTCAGGCCCGAAGTTCTGCACCGTCCATGTCAACGGGGCCTGCCCTCCCGACTGGACCACCGGCGTCACGCCCAGGGCCGTCACCTGCAGATCGGCGATCAGCGGCTCCTCGATGACGGGAGGCCTGATCTCGAGGGGCGCGTAGTGCATCATCGCGTTGTTGTCGTCGTGGCCTCCCTCGTACACGACGTTGTCCGCGTCGGCGGTTACGAACAGGTAGTACGTCCCGTTGAGTCCGGACGGCACCGTGATGTTCCTCTGCCTGGTGTACTGAGCATCGGGATCGAGGCGCTCCTGCCGCAGCAGGCGAAGGATCCTCGTGTCGGATGCGACATCGAGGGTCTGATCGGTCGACAGGTATACCGCGTCGACCCAGCTCGAGGAAGCGGTCGGACCCGCGCCGATGTTGGCGACCGTCCACTGCACCGGCACGCTCGTGCCCGCGGTGATGATGTGTTCGGCGGCCGACACGTCCGTGAGCGTCAGATCGGGAGGCGGCGGGGTGCTTATCTGGATCGTGTAGACGCCGCTGAGGTTATTTCCCAGATCCGGATCGTCGAGCGCGACGTCGACATCCGTCCACACGAACAGGTGCCATGCGCCGCTTATGCCGGCGGGCAGGCTGACCGTGGCGCTACTCGTGTACGAGGCCTCAGGATCGAGCGGCTGGCCGACGATATCGCCTCCGAGGCGCGTCGCCGTATGCGGATCCGCGATGCTGTCCGCGTTGATCATGATCCAGTCGACTGGCGCCTGATCCCCGGTCGAGGCGTTGCCGATGTTCGTCACCGTCCACGAGACGGTCACGGAATTTCCGGCCCAGCCCGTCGAGGGAGCGATGACGTTGGTAACGTCGAGATCGGG
>JAQVGR010000056.1 GCA_028696635.1 Candidatus Krumholzibacteriia bacterium
CGTGTGCAGTGCGAGAAGTGCGGGTGGACCGCGCGGTGCCGCAACTGCTCGATCGCGCTCACATGGCACGCCCGCGGACAGCGACTGCTCTGCCACTACTGCGGCTGGAAGGAGGAGCGGCCCGCGAGATGCCCCGAGTGCGGCGGCGTGAAGTTCGTCCAGCCGGGCCGGGGCACCCAGAAGGCGGAGACGGAGTTGGCCAACCTGCTTCCGGGGGCCCGGGTGCTGCGGATGGACCTCGACACCACGGCGGGGGTCGCCGGCCACGAGAGGGTCCTCGGCGCCTTCGCCCGGGGCGAGGCGGACATCCTGCTGGGAACGCAGATGGTGGCGAAGGGGCATCACTTTCCGAACGTGACGGTCGTCGGCGTCATCTCGGCGGACGCCGGGCTGAACTTCCCCGACTTCCGGGCCGCCGAGCGCACCTACCAGCTCCTCTCGCAGGCCGCCGGGAGGACCGGACGGGGCGAGGCGGGGGGGGCGGTCTACGTGCAGACCTACACGCCGGACCATTACCTGTTCACGCACCTCGTCGGACACGATTTCCCCGGGTTCGCCGCCAGGGAGCTGCGCCTGCGCGAAGAGCTCCGCTATCCGCCTGCGGGCCGGCTGATCCTCGTGACCGTCTCGGCTCCGTCCGCCGAGGGGGCGAGAGAGGCGGGGGAGCGGGCGGCGGCGGCGATGGCCGCGGCGGGAGTCGTCCCGGAGTCCGACGTGCTCGGCCCCGCGCCGGCGATGGTAGGGAGGATGCGCGGCAGGCACCGGGTCCAGATCCTGGTGCGCGGCGGGCCCGGCGCGTCGGGCAAGGGGGCGCTGGTGGCGGCGGCGCGCGAGGCGGCGGCGCTGCACGGAGCCGATGCGCAGTGGGACGTCGATCCGATCGATATCTTCTGAAACGCCAGGAGAAGCCCGGCGCTTCCCTCCCGGCGCTTCCTTTCCCCTTGACAGGGCCGGGCGCGGTTGCTACCTTTCGGGTGTCACAGGAGACGATGCCACGATATTCGCATTTCCCGTCATACCCGATCGATTTCGGGAGGATTCCTCCGGGGCAATCAACGAGTAACTCCCAAGAGGGACCGAGCGGCGGGAGAACCGTATCATGTGACTGATCGGACAGGATGCCGGCAGGACTCAATTCGAAGGAGGGTTCCGGGCTATGAGATCACGGATTACCGTGCTTGCGCTCGTTCTCGCGTCCGCTCTGTCTCTGTACGCCTGCAAGAGCGTGGAGACGACCAGCGCGATGCTGCATAACCAGACGGGCAATTACGAGGACGCCATCGCCCAGGCCAAGGCCGGACTGGCGAAGAACCCCGCCGACGCCGAGGCGTACTTCCAGCTCGGCATATCCTACAGCTACACGGGCGAGATGCGGCTGGCTTACGAGAGCTTCATGAAGGCCGCCGAGCTCGATCCCAAGAAGAAGTCCATTGCCGAGGACGACATCCGCTCGAACTGGGCCCGGCACTTCAATTCGGGGATCGCGGAGTTCCAGTCGGACAATCTCGAGGGGGCCGCCCAGGAGTTCACGCTCGCCACCGACGCCGATCCCCGGATGATAAAGGGATGGCTCAACCTCGCCAACGTCTACAACTCCCTCGCCGAGAGCGACTCGACTTACTGGGAAAAGACGTTCGCCGTCACCGACACGCTGATGGCCCGCGTGGGCGAGGAGGACGACGATTACGACAAGGTGCTCGCCCTGGCCGGCCAGGTCATGATCGTGCGAGGGGAGAAGGACCAGGCCTACGGGATCTTCGAGCGGCTGATGCGCGACGATCCGGTCAACGCCGAGATCGTCGAGGACGTCGGCAACCGGTTTCTGGTGAACGACCAGTGGGAAGACGCCGCCCGCTTCTTCCAGATGGCCGTCGACGGCCGCCGCCAGACCGAGACCGAGAGCTTCGATCTCTATTACAACCTCGGAGTCTGCCAGCTCCAGCTCGAGCAGTACCTGCTCGCCGCCGACGCCTTCCAGAACGCGCTGGTGATCGACCCGGACAACCGGGCGGGGAACTACAGACTCCTGCTGTCGTATTACCAGGGGGAATTCTGGGACGAGGCGGTGCTGCAGGGCGAGAAGTACACGGAGAAGTTCCCCGACGACCCGCGGGGCTGGCAGATCCTGAGTCTCGTCTTCAACAAGAAGGGCATGAAGATCAAGGCGGAAGAAGCCGCCATGAAGTATCAGGAGCTCGTCGGAGGATGATGCGCGCCGCGCGGGGCGGACGCATCGTCCGCCCCGCGCAGTCCCGCCGCACGCTTCCCGCGAGTCCTCACGAGTCCCGATCGGCTTGACACGATGAGAGTCTTCCACGGCAGAGCAGCCGGAGCGCGCCGGTCCGCGATCCTCCGGCGGGGTCTGCGGCTTCAGGACAGGACGGCATCACGCACGTCCCGCGCGCGGGCGCCCCGCGGCGCTCCCCGCTGAAACGGGATCACCACAGGAGAGGTCACACGGTATGGACATTGCCGAGCTGAAAGCGAAGAAGATCGACGAGCTGATGGACATGGCGGTCGCGCTCAACGTCCCCGAGGCGAGCAGCCTGCGCAAGCAGGAGCTGATATTCAAGATCCTCGAGGAGCAGGCGAAGCAGAACGGCCTGATCTTCAGCGAAGGGGTCCTGCAGGTGCTGCCGGAAGGGTATGGTTTCCTCAGGTCTCCCGACTACAACTACCTGCCCGGGCCCGACGACATCTACGTCTCCCCCTCGCAGATAAAGAAGTTCGCGCTCCGCACGGGGGACACGGTCTCCGGCCAGGTGCGCTCGCCGAAGGAGTCGGAGCGCTACTTCGCGCTGCTCAAGGTCGAGGCGGTCAACGGGGAGCACCCCGACGAGGCGAAAAAGAAGACCCTCTTCGACAACCTCACCCCCCTCTACCCCCTCGAGATGATCGACCTCGAGAACGAGCCGAAGGATCTCTCCACGCGGCTGATGAACCTGCTCACTCCGATCGGGAAGGGGCAGCGGGCCCTGATCGTCGCACCGCCCCGCACGGGCAAGACGGTCATTCTGCAGAAAATCGCCAACTCGATCACGACGAACCATCCCGAAATCGTTCTCATCGTGCTGCTGATCGACGAGCGCCCCGAGGAGGTCACCGACATGGAGCGCTCCGTGCACGGCGAGGTGATCTCGTCGACCTTCGACGAGCCGGCCGACAGGCACGTGCACGTGGCCGACATGGTGATCCAGAAGGCGAAGCGGCTCGTCGAGCACGGCAAGGACGTGGTGATCCTGCTCGACAGCATCACCCGCCTCGCCCGGGCGCACAACGCCGTCGTCCCCCATTCGGGCAAGATCCTCTCGGGAGGCGTCGATTCGAACGCCCTGCAGCGCCCGAAACGGTTCTTCGGGGCGGCGCGGAACACGGAGGAGCAGGGAAGCCTGACGATCATCGCCACGGCGCTGATCGAGACCGGATCGCGGATGGACGAGGTGATCTTCGAGGAGTTCAAGGGTACGGGGAACCTCGAGATCGTCCTCGACCGCAGGCTCGCCGACAAGCGCGTCTGGCCGGCGATAGACATCTTCAGATCGGGGACGCGCAAGGAGGAGCTGCTGCTCGACGAGAAGGTCCTCAGCAAGGTCTATATCCTGCGCAAGTTCCTCAGCGACAAGACCTGCGTCGAGGCGATGGAATTCCTTCTGGAGAAGATGTCGCGGACAAAATCGAACGCGAAGTTCCTCCAGTCGATGAACGCGTAGCGGATCCCGGCCCTCCGGGAGGCCGGCAGCCGCCCCGGAACCGGGGGGACGTCCCGCCGGGGGGCCCGCGTGAGGGGCGAATCCGGTTGCATTCCCCCCTGCGGAGTGTTAGATTTCTCCCTCGCCGGCCCATCTGAGGGTCGGGGGGTAGATGTAGCGGAACCGACCGGAGCGATTGAAATGAAGAAAGATATCCATCCCAAGTACCGGAAAACGACGATCAAGTGCCTGTGCGGCAACGTGATCGAGACCCGGTCGACGCAGGAAGAGATCCACGTGGAGATCTGCTCTGCATGCCATCCGTTCTTCACCGGCAAGCAGAAGCTGATCGATACGGCGGGGCGCGTCGAACGGTTCCAGCGCAAGTACGGCGACTACAAGAAGACCACCCGCAATAACGCACGGTAACCGGCTCCGGCGTTTCCACTGAGCAGGGAGGCTGCCGCGTGGAGTACGCGGAGCGATACCGGACCGTCCTGAGGCGCTTCGAGCAGCTCTCCGAGGAGCTCGCCCGCCCGGAGAATATCCGCAACCGCAACCTGTACCGGACGCTCGCGCGCGAGCGCAGAGACCTCGAGCCGGCCGTCGATGCGATCAACGAGTGGTTCGCCCTCGACGCGAGGATCAGGGACGACCGCGCGGTCGTCGAGTCGTCCGGCGATCCCGAGCTCACCGAGCTGGCCCGGGGAGAGCTCGAGGAGCTCGAGCCGCAGCTCGAGGAGATCGGCGAGCGGATCAAACTCCTGTTGATCCCGAGCGATCCCGACGATTCCCGCAACACGGTATTCGAGATCCGCGCCGGGACCGGCGGGGAGGAGGCTGCGCTCTTCGCGGCGGACCTGGCGCGAATGTACCGCCTCTTCGCCGAGAGACAGGGATGGAAGGTCGAGCAGCTCGGCGCGAACACGACCGAGAAGGGCGGGTACAAGGAGATCATCTTCCTCATCTCGGGCGAGGACGCCTTCGGCAAGCTCAAGTTCGAGAGCGGGGTGCACCGGGTGCAGCGCGTGCCCGTCACCGAATCGGGGGGGAGGATACACACCTCCGCCGTCTCGGTGGCAGTGCTCCCCGAGGCGGAGGAGGTCGACGTCGATATCGACCAGAAGGATCTCAAGATCGACGTGTACCGCTCGAGCGGCCCCGGCGGCCAGAGCGTCAACACGACGGACTCCGCCGTCCGTGTGACGCACCTTCCGACCGGGCTGGTCGTGACCTGCCAGGACGAGAAATCCCAGCACAAGAACAAGGCCAAGGCGCTGAAGGTCCTCCGGGCGCGGCTGCTCGAGAAGGCGCGGCGCGAGCAGGAGGACGAGATCGCCGCGGCCAGGCGCAGCATGGTCGGATCGGGCGACCGCAGCGCGAAGATCCGGACCTACAACTTCCCCCAGGGACGGGTCACCGACCACCGGATCGGACTGACGGTCCACGACCTCGGAGGCGTGCTCGACGGCGACCTCGGCGGGATCATCGAGGAGCTCGCCGTGGCTCACCGGGAGGAGCTGCTCGCCGAGCAGACCCGCGGGAGCGGCGCCGGGAAGGAATGAGGCGATGCCCGGCTCGGTGAACGTGATGGAGGCGGTCAGGCTCTCGCAGGCCTACCTGCAGCGCCATGGCGTCGAATCACCCCGGCTGAACGCCGAGCATCTGCTCGCCAAGGCGCTCGGCTGCTCGCGGCTCGACCTGTACCTGCGGCACGACGAGATACTCGAAGAGCCGGCCCTCGAGGCGATGCGTGCCGACCTGCTCAGGCGCGCGTCGCGATATCCCCTCCAGTACATCCTCGGCCGGGTGGAGTTCTACTCTCTCCCCTTCTCCGTCGAAGAGGGGGTCTTCATCCCCCGCCCCGAGACCGAACTGCTCGTCGAGGAGGCCTCGCGGCGATGCGCATCGCTCGAACGGGCGCGGTTCGTCGAGTTCGGCACCGGCTCGGGGGTGATCGCCGGGGCGCTGGCCCGGATGCATCCCTGATGGACCGGGGCGGCTTTCGATGTCAGCAGCGCGGCGGCGTCTCTCGCGCGGCGCAACCTCGCCGCTCTCGGCGTCGCCGACCGGGTCGCCGTGTCGGTCGGCGACGGGTTCGGGAAGATCGAGCCCTCCCCGTTCGATCTGCTCGTGTCGAATCCCCCGTACATCGCCACGGCGCAGATCGACTCCCTCGAGGCGGAGGTCTCGCGGTGGGAAGACCGCACAGCCCTCGACGGCGGGCCGGACGGCCTGCGGTTCTATCCGGAGCTCGCCGCAGCCGGGGCGCGCGTCCTGCGCCCGGGCGGGATCGCCGTTTTCGAGATCGGTCACGGCCAGGCGGCGGCGGTCGAACGGATCATGACGGAACACGGATTCACCGGCGTCGAATCGAGGCTCGACTACAACGGGCTCGAGCGGATCGTATCCGCCCGCGCGCCGGAATAAAGGAGCGGCAGGATGGACAGCTTCATAATAAGGGGGCCGTGCCGGCTCTCGGGCAGCGTAAGGATCAGCGGAGCGAAGAACGCGATGCTTCCCCTGATGGCCGCGACGATCCTCACCGGCGGCCGGTGCACCCTGCGCAACGTCCCCCGCCTGAGAGACACCCGCACGATGATGAAGCTCCTCGACGTGCTCGGCGTCCCGTCGAGCCTCGAGGAGGGAACGCTCGATGTCGACGCCTCGTCGGTCGGCTCCTTCGAGGCGCCGTACGACATCGTCAGGACGATGCGGGCCTCGATCTACGCCCTCGGACCGCTCGTGGCGCGGTTCGGCCGGGCGCGCGTCTCGATGCCGGGCGGATGCGCCTGGGGGCCGCGCCCGGTCGACCTGCACCTGAAAGGGCTCAAGGCGCTCGGGGCGCGGATCCGCATCGATCACGGGTATATAGACGCGAGCGCGGAGCGGCTCCGGGGCGGCCAGATCGTGCTCTCGGTCCCGAGCGTCGGGGCGACGGTCAATATCATGCTCGCCGCCGTGCTCGCGCGCGGCGAGTCGGTCATCGAGAACGCCGCCCGCGAGCCGGAGATCTCGGCCCTCGCCGGGGCGCTCCGGGGAGCGGGGGCGGCGATCGAGGGCGAAGGGACCTCGACGATCTCGATCCAGGGGGTCGAGTCGATAGCCCCGTTCGACGTCGCCGTGATCCCCGACAGGATCGAGGCGGGGACCTTCGCCGCGGCCGCGGCCATCACCGGCGGCGACGTCGAGCTGACCGGCTGCAGCCCCGAACACATGCATGCAGTGATCGACGTCCTCTCCGCCTGCGGCGCCTCCGTAGAGCAGGGGCCGGGAACCCTCCGGGTGCGCGGCCCGGGGCGGATCGCCGCGCTCGATGTGGATACGGGCTTCTACCCGGCGTTTCCCACCGACATGCAGGCGCAGATCATGGCGCTGCTGTGCATCGCCGACGGGGCGAGCACTATCGTCGAGCATGTCTACCCCGACCGGTTCACTCATGTCCCCGAGCTCCGCCGTTTCGGCGCCCGGATCACGCTCGACGGAAGCGTCGCCGTCGTGGCGGGGGTCGAGCGGCTCGAGGGGGCGCCGGTGATGGCGACCGACATCCGGGCGAGCTCCGCGCTCCTGCTCGCCGGCCTCGTCGCCGACGGGGAGACGAAGGTGCTGCGTATATATCATATCGAACGCGGGTACGAGGGGATCGAGGAGAAGCTCGGCGCGCTCGGCGCCGATATCAGGAGGGTCCCCGAGTGATCCGGAGGGACGAGGTGGAGAAGAGCGTCAAGCATATCATCATCGGGACGGCCGGCCACGTCGATCACGGCAAGACCGAGATCGTCAGGGCGCTCACCGGGTTCGAAACCGACCGTCTCGCCGAGGAAAAGGCGCGCGGGATCTCGATCGTGCTCGGATTCGCCCCGATAGATCTCGGGCCCGGGATCGAGGCGGGTGTCGTCGATGTGCCGGGGCACGAGCGGTTCGTGAAGAACATGGTCTCCGGAGCGGTCGGCGTGGACGTCGCGCTGATCGTGGTCGCCGCCGACGAGGGGGTGATGCCCCAGACCGAGGAGCATTTCGAGGTGCTCAGGCTCCTCGGCGTCTCGAGCGGCGTGATAGCGGTGACCAAAGCCGACCTCGTCGACGCGGAGACCGCCGAGATCGTCGAGAGCGAGGTGGCAGACATGCTGCGCGGCACCCCGCTCGAGGGGGCCCCGTTCGTGCGGACCTCGACGGTGACCGGCCAGGGTATCGTGGAGCTCAGGGAAGCCCTGTCGCGGACGGTGCGCTCGGCGGCCTCCCGCGCGGCGGGGGAGTTCTTCAGGATGCCCGTCGACCGGGTCTTCACGCGCAGCGGGATCGGGACGATAGTCACCGGGACGACCTGGAGCGGTTCGGCGCGCACCGGCGACGAGCTCGTCCTCGAGCCGGCCGGAGTGCGGGTGCGCGTGCGCGAGGTGCAGAGCTTCGAGCATGACATAGACGCATCGTCCGCGGGGATGCGCACGGCGGTCGCCCTGCACGGGATCAAGGTCGAGGATATCGCCACGGGCGACCAGCTGATAGCCCCGGGCGCGCTCCCCGTCTCGTCGATTCTCGATGTGCGCCTCGAGATGAGCCGCCTGCCGGGCTCCCGGCTGCGCAGCCGGCAGCGGATACGATTCCATCATGCCGCCGCCGAGATCCTCGGGCGGGCGTA
>JAQVGR010000057.1 GCA_028696635.1 Candidatus Krumholzibacteriia bacterium
TCGGCGGGTCGATCATCCCCAGGCGCTCGGCGAGGAGCTTGTCGTGGAGGGCGTGCCGGGCCCATGCGGCGAAGTCGTTGTTGAACTCCGGATCGTCGAACCTCGGGTGGAGCTTTCCCGCCCAGAAGTGGTACACGATGCTCCCCGGAACGACGGTGCGGATGCTCTGGAGGAGCTCGCGCAGGTTCTGAGCTTTCCGGCCTGTCGCGATGGCGGCGACCGCACAGTCCCGTATCTCGAAGGGGTTATGCATCTTTTTTGTTTTCATGCCATTGGGCATCCTCGTAGATACAGCGGGCGACTGCGTTCTTCCATCGTAGGCCATCCCCGTCCGCATTGCAACCCCTTATTCCCCGACAGGCGCGACGGCGGCTTGCCTGCCCGGGGGCATGCTGGTATACTGGGCCGGTCGACCAGAACGGAACCGCTCCAAGGAGAGTGCGCAGATGAAGGGAATCATCCTTGCCGGGGGGCTCGGTACCCGACTGTACCCCCTCACGAAGGTCACCAACAAGCACCTGCTCCCCGTCTATGACAAGCCGATGATCTACTACCCGATCCAGTCGCTCATCAATGCAGGGATCCGCGACATCCTCGTCGTGACCGGAGGAAACAACGCCGGCGACTTCCTGCGTCTGCTCGGCAACGGCTCCGAGTTCGGTCTCGAGCACATCAACTACACCTATCAGGTCGGCGAGGGGGGGATCGCAGAGGCGCTCGGTCTCGCGCGCTATTTCGCCGCCGGCGATCGTATCTGCGTCGTGCTCGGGGACAATATCATCGAAAACAACTTCGTCGCGGCGGCCCGCGGTTTCCTCGATCAGGAGCGGGGAGCCAGGATCCTTCTGAGGGAAGTCCACGATCCCCGGCGTTTCGGAGTGCCGGTTTTCGAAGGCGACCGGATAGTCCGGATCGAAGAGAAGCCGAAGGAGCCCCGTTCGCGGTTCGCCGTGACGGGGATCTATTTCTACGACAACACGGTATTCGACATCATCGGCACGCTGAAGCCCTCCGATCGCGGGGAGCTGGAGATCACCGACGTCAACAACGCCTATATTGAGCGCGGCGAGCTGAGGTGGGACGCGCTCGACGGGTGGTGGACCGACGCCGGCACCTTTGAGTCGCTTCTGCGGGCCAACCGTCTCGTTTCCGAGACGGGCGCCAACAAGATCACCGCCGCCTCTCCGGGGGTCTAGAACCCGGCCGAGGCGATGTACTCCCGCAGCGCCTCCCGCCAGTCCCGCATCGGGCGGAACCCGAGCAGATCGAGGGAGTAGTTGGCCATCGCCTCCATCCGGGGGCGCGGGGCCGGCAGGTCGAACTCCGAAGAAGAGGCCGGCTCGAGGCGACACCCCCCGATCCCCGCCGCGGCGAGGATCTCGCCGGCCAGCTCGAAGCGATTCACGCACCCCCGACCGACGCAATGATACCGGCCGTAATCAGCCTCCGAACGCGCCTCCCTCAGGAAACGGTCGATCGCTCCGGCAAGGTCCATCGTATAGGTCGGAGAACCGTAGGTGTCGTCTACCACCCGCAGCGTCGCACGCGAGCGCGCGAGCTCGATGATGCGGGCGACGAATTTCCTGTCCGCGCTGCCGCCCCCGAATATCCAGCAGGTATTGAAGATGTAGTATTTCTCGAGGGCAGCCCGCACGGCGAGCTCGCCCTCGTACTTGCTCCTGCCGTATGCATTGACCGGGTCGGGGGCGTCGTACTCGATGTAGGGGGCGCTCTTGCGACCGTTGTAGATCATCCCCGTGCTCAGGTAGAGCATTGTCGCGCCGCATTTCCGGCAGGCTGCGGCGACGTTCGCGGTGCCTCCTGCGTTCACGAGACGGGCCGCTTCGGGGTCGCGCTCGCAGGCGTCGACGTCGGTGATCGAGGCGAGATGTATGATCACATCCGGGCCGAACGCGGCGACCGCATCGCCGACGCGCGGGGCGTCGGTCACGTCGAGCTCGGGCAGGTCGGTCGACCGCACATCCCATCGCTTCCGTAGAAGGGGGACCAGGGCCCGCCCCACCATCCCGTCTGCGCCCGTCACGAACACCTTCATGTCCCGACGCTCACCTTCAACTCAGCCGTCCCTGCGTTTCCACGTGTAGGGGATGTCGTTGTCGTGGGGATCGACCCGATATTCGTCGGGACTGTCATAGCGGTACGGTTCCGTGACGGTATTGACGACAATCGCCTCGCGCTCGCCGATGCAGGTGAATCCGTGCATCACACCCGGCGGTATCTTCACGCGCACCGGATTGTGCTCGCCGGCGAAGATCTCCTCTACCCGGCCGCGAGTGGGAGAGCTCCCGCGGCTGTCGAAGAGAACGATCTTCATCATGCCGCTGACGACCGTCATGCAGTCCGTCTGGATCTTATGCCAGTGCCAGCCCTTCACGACGCCGGGGAGACAGGTCGTCATGTAAACCTGACCGAATTTCGTGAAGTCCTCGTCGTCGGAGCGGAGGATTTCCATCAGCCTGCCCCGCTCGTCCGGAATGACCTTCAGCCGCTTGATGGTGACGCCGTCAATCATGTGCTGGACTCCTTCGCTGCATGCCGTGGCTCCGGCGCCCGCGCCGGTGACCGGATCGACTGTAGCGGGACAGGCGGCTCCCTGTCAAGGGCGCGGGGGGGAGGTGGCGATGCGCGATTAATAATCTAGTAAAATACAACGGCGCATGATATAATCAGTGGACCTGGCTCGGGATTGATGTGACCCGAAACCGGAAGAGGCTTGTGTAGATGAGCATACCGTTTTTCCACCTGAAAGAGCAGACGAACGCCATTCGGGCGCAGATCGACAAGTCCATTGCGGCAGTTATAGACGACACCGCATTCGTTCTGGGACCGGCTCTGGGGCGGTTCGAGGAAGCGTTCGCCCGATATTGCGGGGTAAAGCATTGTATAGGAACGAGTTCTGGCACTTCGGCCCTGCATGCCGCGCTTCTCGCCTACGGGATCGGCAGGGGGGACGAGGTTATCACGGTCGCCAACACCTTCATAGCGACGGTTGAATCGATAGCGATGACGGGAGCGACCCCCGTCATAGTCGATGTGCTCGAAGATACGGCCCTGATCGCCCCGGAAGCGCTCGAGGCGGCGATTACCGGTCGCACGAAGGCGATCATTCCCGTGCACCTTTTCGGCCAGTGCTGCAATATGGATCCGATCCTCCGCATCGCCTCGCGGCATGGAATTGTCGTGATCGAGGACGCCTGCCAGGCACACGGCGCCCGGTACAAGGGGAAGCGGGCAGGATCGCTCGGCCATGCCGCGGCGTTCTCGTTCTACCCGAGCAAGAATCTCGGCGCGTTCGGCGAGGGAGGGGCCGTGACGACGGATGACGATCGCATCGCGACGACGATACGGGGACTGAGACACCACGGACAGGTCGTCAAGAACGAACATTCCATCCTCGGTTACAATTACCGGCTGCATTCCCTGCAGGCCGCCGTTCTTCACGTCAAGCTGGACTATCTCGACCGATGGAACGAGCGGCGCAGGGCCATCGCGGCGCGATATCGCGAAAAACTCGACGGTTCCGGTTTCTGGATGGCGGCGCGCCATCCGGAGTGCGAACCGGTCTATCATCTGTTCCCGATAGCGCGCGCCGACATACAGACGGTCGGGAGGACGTTGAAGGATGCGGGTATCGGATGGGGACAGCACTATCCGGTCCCGGTCCATCTCCAGCCCGCTTTCTCGCATCTCGGGTATTCGGAAGGGGATTGTCCGGTCGCCGAGCGACTCATGAAAACAAGCCTCACCCTTCCGATGTTTCCCGAGTTGACCGAGACGCAGGTTGACGAGGTATGCAGGGTGCTCTTGAGCATCCCGTCAGCCTGAGAGGAGTATTCGACAGGAGGGGAGTATCGACTAAGAGTTAACGGCATACGCAGAATGGTCTCAGGCGGGGCAGAACAGCAATGAGCGAGTATTCAGCGGCCCTGGACAACATGAAAGACGCCGAGCAGTCAAGGACGGCGAATCCCGCGCTGAAGGTGCAATACGCCCTCAGGCGCAGGACCGTGTTCGAACGGTCGATAAAAAGGTCCATTGACGTGATCGCCGCGTCGATGGTGCTCATCGTCGGTTTTCCGTTCTTTCTCGCCATCGCTCTGCTGATCAGAATAACTTCCAGAGGGCCCGTATTCTTTGTCCAGAAACGGATCGGGGAGAACGGGGGAGAGTTTGCGCTTTTCAAGTTCCGCACGATGAGACCTGACACCGACGACACCCTCCACCGGGAATTCACCCGGAACTTCATCGAGGGGCGCCTTCCCGAAACACCGCTTGACGGAGGAAACGGCACCGCGTATAAGATGGTGGACGATCCGCGCGTCACGGCCGTCGGCAGGTTCTTGCGCAAGACGAGCCTCGATGAACTGCCGCAGTTCATCAATATTCTCAAGGGAGAGATGACGATCGTCGGCCCGAGACCGCCTCTGCCGTACGAATACGAGTGCTATGACGAATGGCACAAACTGCGTCTGAAGGTCAGGCCGGGCCTGACGGGGCTATGGCAGGTCAGCGGGAGGAGCAGAGTACCGTTCCACGAGATGGTCGCGATGGACATCTATTACATCGAACGGTGGTCCCTGCTACTCGACCTGAAGATCATGCTTCGGACCGTACCGGTCATGCTCGGCGGCACCGGCGGGTGCTGACGGACCGCGCAGCGCCGACAGAATCGATAGAATGGAGGGACAGTGCTGACAGTCGGAGTTATCGGTTGCGGATACTGGGGCCCCAATCTCATCAGAAACTTCATCAATCTCAAGGACGCCCGCGTCAAGATCTGCAGCGACATCAGCGAGAAACGGCTCGCTCACATGAAACATCTGTATCCCTCCCTGCTGACGACCACCGATTACCGGCAGGTCGTCGGCGACGCAGACGTCGACGCGATCATCATCGCGACCCCCGTCTCAACGCACTTTCAGATCGCCCTCGAATCACTCGAGGCGGGCAAGCATGTATTCTGCGAGAAACCGTTGACTGATTCGGTCGAAGACGGAGTCCGGCTCATCGATCTCGCCGACGATCGCGGGCTCGTGCTGATGGTCGGTCATACCTTCGTATACACAGCCGCCGTGAACAAGATCAAGGATCTGATCAACGGCGGGGAGTTGGGCGAGATCTATTATCTCTCCACCTCGCGGGTCAATCTGGGGCTGTTCCAGGAGGATATCAACGTCGTATGGGATCTCGCTCCGCACGACGTCTCGATCATGAACTACATCCTCGGATCGCGTCCCGAAGCGGTCTCCGCCGTGGGACACTCCTATATCCAGCCGGGTATAGAGGATGTCGCGTTCGTAACCCTGCGCTATCCGGGGTCGATCCTCGCCAATCTCCATGTCTCGTGGCTTAATCCCAACAAGATCAGGTCGACGACGGTGGTCGGAAGCAGAAAGATGCTCGTCTACGACGACATCTCGAGTCTCGAGAAGATCCGGATCTACGACAAAGGCGTCGACGTGGTTCCGCATTACGACACGTTCGGAGAATTCCAGCTCTCCTACAGGTACGGCGATATCCACATTCCGAAACTCGACGACGCCGAGCCGCTCAAGCTCGAGTGCCAGCATTTCCTGGACTGCGTCGGCGGCGTCAGCTCGAGAAGCAGCGGTCGACATGGGCTCGAAGTCCTGCTCGTCCTCGAAGCCATTGACCGCTCGATGCGGGATGGCGGATCCCGGATCACGATCGATTACCCTGCGACCCTGGGATGAGATGGTGAACATGCGACCGAACGATGTCAGGCTCGGCACGGTCCGTCTCGGTCCGGGCGCGGTGGTGGACCCGGAGGCGATCGTCGGGTACCGCTCGCCCCGCCGCGGGGTTTCCGATCTACTCGAGATCGGGGCCGAAGCCCGTATCCGCAGCGGGACCGTGATCTACGCGGGATCGACGATCGGGACGAGACTGGAGACCGGGCACAATGTCATCATCCGGGAGCAGAACGTTATCGGCGACCGGTTCTCGATCTGGAACAACTCCGTCGTCGATTATGGATGTACGATCGGAAACAACGTCAAGATTCACTGCAATATCTACATCGCGCAGTTCACCGTGATCGAGGACGATGTGTTCATGGCGCCCGGCGTGACGATCGCCAACGATATGCATCCGGGCTGTCCCCAATCGGGGGAGTGCATGCGGGGTCCCGTGCTGAGGCGCGGTTGCCGGCTCGGAGTCAACGTGACCGTCGTTCCCTTCATCACCATCGGAGAAGAAACGCTCGTGGGGAGCGGGTCGGTGGTCACGCGCGATCTCCCGCCGGGAGTCCTCGCATACGGCAATCCGGCCAGGGTCCACGCACGGCTCGGGGACCTCGCCTGCAAGACCGGCAGGCGGAAGGCGCCGTACGTCTGATCGGTTTTCAGCATGAACGGGACCGGCAGCAGGACGAGGGTCATCATCCTCGCTTCGACGCTCGTCACGGGAGGCGCCGAGGCGATCGTGCAGGCGATCGCCCTGGGCATGCCCGGGCGAGGGATAGATCCGACGCTCGTGTGCCTGCGGGCGCCGGGAGAGATCGGAGAACGGCTCGCCGGCGCGGGGATCCCCGTGCGCGCAGGGCTGCGCGGACGCGGCTGGGGGGGCGGCGCGCTCATGCGGCTTGTCGCTCTGCTTCGCGTGCGCCGCGACGCGGTTCTGCTCTGCCTCGACCATCACGATTCGATCGCTCTTGGCGTCGCCGCAGCCCGGATCGCCGGGCTCCCGGGGCGGATCCTCGCCGTGCATTCGACGGGACTGTGGGGGAGATCGGGGAGTTTCAGCAGATCAGACCGTCTCTCTCTCGGGGGATTCTCGCGGGTGGTCGCCGTCGCCGATTCGCACCGGGACTATCTCGTCCGCAAGGAGGGGATCCGCGGGGACCGCATCGTCGTGATACACAACGGAGTCGACATCAAACGCTTCCGTCCCCCGTCGGCGGAGGAGCGCCAACGCGCTCGGTGGGACCTCCGCCTCGAAACCGACTCCTACGTTGCCGTGATCGTAGCCGCCCTGAGGCCGGAGAAGAATCATGAGATGCTCCTGCGCGCGGCGGCGCGTCTGCGAAGAGAGGATCCCCGGTTCGTCCTGTTGATCGCCGGAGAGGGGAAACAGGCGGGGGACCTGAGAGAACTCGCCGGGGTTCTCGGACTGGGTGATGCCGTGCGGTTCCTCGGCAGGCGGACCGACATTCCGGCGGTCCTCGCCGCCGCGGACGTTTCGGTCCTGTGCTCGCATCCAGTTGTGGAGACCTTTCCCCTGTCGCTTCTCGAATCGATGGCGTGCGCTCTTCCGGTGGTGGCGACCTCGGTCGGTTCGATACCCGAGATGATCGAGCACGGCAGGGAGGGGATCCTCATACCGGCTGGGGACGAGGATGCGCTTACCGCGGCGGTCGCAGGACTCGGGGGCGAGCCCCGGCGCAGGGGCGAGCTCGGAGCTCGCGCGCGGATGCGCGTCGAGGAACGATATTCGGAGGATTTAATGATCGATTCCTATGCGCGCCTGCTGGGAGGGCTGGACCCGTCGAAAGGAGACAGCAGTGGCATCGCCTGTTGATGCGGTCATCGCCATCACCTACCGGTGCGATTCCCGATGCAATATGTGCAATATCTGGAAACTGCCGCCGGGGCGCGAGATGACACCCGAGCAGTACCGCGGTCTTCCGGAGACTCTTCGGGACGTGAACGTCACCGGCGGCGAGCCGTTCCTCCGGGACGACCTGCTGGAGGTGGTATCGATACTGAACGAGAGGTGCCGAACGCCTCGTATCGTCATATCCACCAATGGCTTTCAGCACCGGAGGATCATGCATGCCGCGCCCGCGCTGATGAAGATCGGTCCGAACGTCGGGATAGCAGTGTCGCTCGACGGCATCGGCGAGATGCACG
Organism: Candidatus Krumholzibacteriia bacterium; assembly: GCA_028696635.1. Classification (GTDB taxonomy): domain Bacteria; phylum Krumholzibacteriota; class Krumholzibacteriia; order Krumholzibacteriales; family Krumholzibacteriaceae; genus JAQVGR01. The sequence continues at coordinate 7,893 of JAQVGR010000057.1, forward strand.
ACCGCATCAGAGGTGTCGAGGGTGGTTTCGACCGAGTCATCGAGACCCTGACGCAACTGCGAAAGCTCAATTACCGGAACGTGCGCGTCGCGTTCACCGCCCAGCGCGAGAATGTCAGGCATCTCGGCGCCGTCTACGACCTCTCGCGGCAGTTCGGCTTCCAGTTCACCACGTCGGTGGCGCAGAACTCGGAGTTCTATTTTTCGACGGACGAGAACCAGCGGGTCGAGCCGGACCGGCTCGGGGCGGATCTCGCCTATGTGATGCGCAAGGAACTGATCAGTCTCAGCCCGAAGCGCTGGCTGAGG
>JAQVGR010000058.1 GCA_028696635.1 Candidatus Krumholzibacteriia bacterium
CATACGAGAAGGCCCTCGAGCTCTCCCCCGGCAACGAGGGGCTCATATCCGCCATCGGCTACAACTATCTCAACCTCGAGAACTACGAGAAGGCGGCCGAGTACTACGGGATGCTCGTGCAGAAGGATCCGAACAGCTACCTCGGCAACGTCAACCTCGCCTTCATCGCCCAGCGCAGCGGCAACGAGCTCGACGCGATCACCTATTACGAGAAGGCCCTCGAGTCCAATCCGACCGACGCGACGACGATGGGCACCCTCGCGAACCTCTACGGCGGACGCGGAGACACGGCGAAGCGGTACGAATATCTCGAGCGGGCGATCACGGCGGCCCCGGACAATCACCAGTTCAAGAAGCAGCTCGCCCGGGCGCACTTCAACGACAAGACGTACGACAAGGCGGTGCCGTTGTACGAAGAGCTCGTCCAGCTGTACCCGGACGACGCCGATCTGCACAAGCGCTACGGTTTTTCCCTGTCGCAGACCGACCGGAAGAACGAGGCGCCCGCCGAGCTGGAGAAGGCGATAGAGCTCGGAGCGGGGGATTCGTTCACCTGGGCGATCCTTGCCAAGATCTACAACGAAAACCAGATGTACCAGAAAGCGATCGATGCCTCGAAGTCGGGGCTGGCTCTCAAGCAGGGGGAGGCGGCTTTTCTCAACTATCAGTGGGGCGAGGCGCTCTCGAAGCTCGGCGACTATGAAGGCGCCCTCGCGAAGTTCGAGCAGGTCGTCGGGATGAGGGACGCGACCTGGTCGGTCTCGGCGGAGAAACAGATCGTGCGCCAGCAGCAGCTGATACAGAGAAGGAAGGCCGAAAAGGAAAAAGAGATGTACGAGTAGCAGACGGCTCGCCTGCGGGCGGGCCGCCCGTGCGTCTCCGAGGGTGGTGCGAGCGCCGAGGAGCCTCTCCGGCAACGGGGAGGCTCCTTGTGTTTCCGGGCATCCGGGTTCTGTCGGCAACCGATACTTCAGCACGGGAGGTGCTCTGCCATGGCCACTTCCAACGGTAGGACAGGTCGGGCGGCGCTCGCGGGAGCGCTGCTGCTGTGCGTCCTGGCGCAGTCGGTCCCCGCCGCCTGCGCCGCGGCCCGGGCGTTCCCGGCGCCGGTGCAGGACGAGGCTGTCGATGCCGGGGTTGTCCCCGGAGAGGCGCGCAATCCGCGGCTCGTGCTCGATCTGGAGACCGAGAAGACCGTCGTCATCGAACTCTTCGCCGACGAGGCTCCGATCACGGTCGAGCGGATCATGGAGCTCGCCGACGAGGGATTCTACGACGGCAGCGAGTTTCACCGCGTCGAGTCATGGCTCGTTCAGGCGGGCAAGGATCATTTCGACGAGCATGCCCCGATCGAAGGGGAGATGTTCTCCCAGGACTTCAAGCATGAGAGAGGGATGGTCGGGATGGCCCGCCTGGTCGACGACTACGACTCGGGTGCGACCCAGTTCTACATCATGAAGGAGCACAAGGCCGTCCTGAACGGCGAATACACGATCTTCGGATGCGTCGTCGAGGGGATGGACTGCGTGATGGGAATCGAGAAGGGCTGCAAGATCGTATCGGCCCGGATCGAACGCTGACGGGATACGCCGACGGGTATTGAGCGCGGACGGGTATCGAGCGCCGACGGGATCCGCAGACGAACGGATCGATCGCCGTCCGGGGTTGGCCGGACGGCCCGCCGAAGTTCCGCACGCGGGGCCTTAAACGGCTTGACCGGAACCCGCTGCGGCGGTATATATCCTTCGATCGTCAATCGGGAATCCATGCCGGGGGGAGACGGATGCGTTTCACTGCGATGTTCCGGTACGGCCTTCGGGCTCTGGCGGTTCTCGCCGACAACTTCGACCAGCGCCCTGTGTCCGCCAAGGAGATATCGGAGTCCGAGGATATCTCGGCGCCGTTCCTCGAGCAGCTTCTCGCCAACCTCAGGCGTCACGGCCTGATCAGCGGCGTGAGGGGGCCGGGGGGCGGGTTCAGGCTCGCCAAGCCTCCGGGCGAGATAGCCGTCAGCGAGATCGTCGAAGCCCTCGAGGGGCCCGTGTACGTCTCGAGCTGCCTGCACGGCAACTGCGCGGAGCAGACCGAGACCGCCTGCGAGAGGTTGGACGATTGCACCGTCGTGCCGATCCTCAAACGGATCGAGGCCGAGATCAACGGCGTCCTCTCCTCGTATCGTCTCTCCGACGTGAGGGCCCTGTTCGAGCGCGAGAAGCACAGCCCCCGGGAGGGAGGATCATCCGGCGGATGATCCGCGGATTGCGATGAGCGCCTCTACACCGAGAGTCTACTTCGACCACAACGCGACGACCTATCTGCGCCCCGAGGTCCTCGAGGCGATGCTGCCGTTCTTCGTGGAACGGTTCGGCAACGCGAGCAGTCTGCATTTCTTCGGCCAGGAGAACCGGGGGGCGGTCGACGACGCCCGCGCCGGGGTGGCGGCTCTCATCGGGGCGGATCCCGGCGAGATCGTCTTCACCTCGGGAGGGACCGAGTCGGACAACATCGCCATCCGTGGGGTGCTCGGCGAGCTCGCCGGCTCGGTTCCCCGTCCCCACGTGATCACCTCGTCGATCGAGCACCCGGCGGTGCTCGCCACCTGCCGGGACCTCGAGAGGCGGGGGGTCGACGTCACGTGGCTCCCCTGCACGCCGTCGGGATCGATAGACATCTCGGATATCGAGAGTGCGATCCGTCCCGAGACGGTACTGGTAAGCGTTATGATCTCGAACAACGAAACGGGAGTGATCCAGCCGGTCGCGGGGATTGCGAAGGCGGCCCGGCCCCGGGGGATCGTCATGCACTGCGATGCCGTTCAGGGCGTCGGGAAGATCCCCGTCGACGTCGCGGAGCTCGATGTGGACCTCCTCTCGATATCGGCGCACAAGTTCTACGGACCGAAAGGGATCGGCGCTCTCTATGTCCGCCGCGGGACGAAGGTGGGGCCGGTCTACACCGGAGGTCATCAGGAGTCGGGACTTCGGCCGGGGACGGAGAACATCCCCGCGATCGTCGGCTTCGGGGAGGCGTGCCGCATCGCGCGCGAAAGGCTGTCAATCGAGGGGGAGGCAATCGGCCGCCTGCGTGACCGTCTCGAGAAGGGGATCCTCGAACGGGTCCCGAACGTGCGGATCAACGGCGCCGGCGCGCCGCGCGTGCCGAATACCTGCAACGTCGCCGTTCCGGGGATCGACGGAGAGGCGCTCACGCTCAATCTGAGCCTGCTCGGGTTCGCGCTCTCCAGCGGCAGCGCCTGCGCCACCGGGGACGCGGAGCCGAGCCACGTGCTGCGCTCGATGGGGCTCGATCCGGTCGAGGCGCAGGGGGCGCTGCGCATCAGCCTGGGTATCTGCAACACCGAGTCCGACGTCGATCTCTTTCTCGACACCTTCCCCGGAGTCGTCCGGAGGCTCCGCGCGCTCTCCCCGATCCGATGAACCGCGCCGCTTCATCGTTGCGGTCGATGCGGCGCATCGCTGCCGCTGCGGGGCTGTCCGCGGCGGCGCTCTGTGCGTTCACTCCCGCGGCGCCCTCCGCGGCCCTGCCGGCGACCGGCGAGGTTGCGCTTCCCACAGCCCCGCCGGCGACAGGCGAGGTCGCGCCGGGCGGGTACGTCAGAGCCGCGCCGATCTGCGATGCCGTCCTCGTCTATCACGAACCGAAAGGGGAGCGGCTCGCCGTGGAGATAGGCCGCATCGCGTGCGGCTCCGTCTCGTCGATCGCAGACGGGCTCGGCCTCCAGCGGATCGCACCGGTCACGATAGTCGTCGCGCGCGAAACCGGCGGCTTCCGGCGGCTCCACGGCGGACGGCTCCCCGTATGGGGCGAAGCCTTCGCCGACATGGAGCGGGGGCTGATAGGGATTGACGCGTCGCGCGTGATAGCGTCGCCGCACCCGCTGCGGACGGTCGTGCTCCATGAGCTCTCGCACGTGCTGTTCGAGCAGCGCGTCGGCGGCGCCCGCTCGCCCGCATGGCTGGTCGAGGGGCTCGCCATGCGGCAGTCCGGAGAATGGACCCTCGAGGACGAATGGAACCTCGCCCGGTCGGTCTGGAGCAAGGAGCTGCCGTTCATCGGCGATCTGGACCGTTCCTTCCCCCGGCCGACGGGAAAGGCCGAGATGGCCTACCGCGTCAGCCACGCCGCAGTCGATTTCCTGCTGGCCGGCAGGCCCGAGGCGATCGTGACCCTGACGGCGTTCCTGAGGGATACCGGCGATTTCGATCGCGCGTTCCTGCTGACGTTCGGCGAAACCCACGGCGAGTTCGCCTCAAGGTTTCAGATCAGGCTCGAGGACCGGTACGGCAGGGCGGGCGCCGTGCTCGACGCCTCGCCGTACTGGCTGTCGCTCGCCGGGCTCTTTCTGCTCGTCTATGCGCTGAAGCGGTACCGGACCGCGCGGAAGGTCGCCGAATGGGAGCGCGGTGATGATGCGCCCCCCCATCCTTGACAGGCGCCGCAGCGATTCGTATACTGTGCGAAACCCTCTCTGGGCACGGAGGGCGGTTTTTTTTCGGAGGGCTAGTCCTAACTGGTAAGGCAGCGGATTTGAAATCCGCCGGGCGCAAGCCCTTGGGGGTTCGAATCCCTCGCCCTCCGCCAGGCAAACGGCATTTTCATGAGGCGGAGAGGTGGCCGAGAGGCTGAAGGCAACCGCCTGCTAAGCGGTTGTAGGGGTAAAACTCTACCGAGGGTTCGAATCCCTCCCTCTCCGCCAGTGATTCCCGGACCGGAGACAGCCTCGGCGGCGGGTCGCGGACCGTAGACGGTGTCGGCGGCGGGTCGCGGACCTTAGACGGCCTCGGCGGCGGGTCGCGGGCAGCCGGAAGGGCTCAAACTCCCGGTTTTCTGTTGACCCGAATGGTGCCGCAGAGTATATCTAATCGCGCGGCGAGCGGGAAGGACGTTGCGCCCTTAGCTCAATTGGATAGAGCGTCTGGCTACGGACCAGAAGGTTGGGGGTTCGAGTCCCTCAGGGCGTATTTCTTTACGGGGCCGGTTCACATGACCGGCCCCGGATTTTTATCTGATTCCAGGCTAACGGATTGCTTAAACTTCTGTAGGTCTGTTCCGTCGATGAGGCAACGAATCTTGCTTGGATGCCGCCAGCCCCGTACCCGTTAAACAGTAAATTATAAGAGATAACAAAAAAGCCCTTGACCATCCGCTCCCACGCGTTGTACCGTACGTGCCGGGCGTTCCCCCGCAGGGAGACCGCCCCGTCGCTGTCGGTACGCTCACGGATTGATCAGGATACGCCTCATCGGAAAGGGCAGGGAGATGATCGAAATCAGGACCCACGGCCGCGGCGGCCAGGGCGCGGTGATCGCCTCGGAGATCCTGGCGGACGCCTTCTTTCACGAGGGGAAATACGTGCAGGCATTTCCCGCGTTCGGCGTAGAGAGGCGCGGGGCGCCCGTGATGGCGTTCACGCGCGTCTCGGAGGGGGAGATCCGCGAGCGCTGCCAGATATACGAACCGGATCATCTCATCGTGCTCGACCGGGTCCTGCTCGGCACCGTCAACATCACCGAGGGGCTCAAGCCGGGGGGCTGGATCATAATCAACACGAATATGGCCGTCGAGGACAAGGGCCTGCTCTCGTCGTTCCGCGTGGCGACCGTCGACGCGGTGACGATAGCGCTCAGGCACCGGCTCGGCTCGCGCGCCGCTCCGATCGTGAACACGGCTATCATCGGAGCCTTCGCCGGGGCGACAAAGCTGGTCAGCCTCGAGGCCGTCGCAAAGGCGATAGAAATGCAGGTTCCCGTCAAGAAAAAGGAGAATATCCGGGCCGCCGGGGATGCGTACCGGGAAGTGAAGGCGATCGACGGATCATAGGGCGGCCGTCGTACAGGCGGTTCACCGCTCCGGTGCGGCATCCGAAGCCGGATCCCGTGTCCGCTGCGGGAACCGGGACGCCGCCGGCGGAGCGTTCGATCGCCGCAGCACTGCGCGCTCAGAAGGAAGGCTGGAAGCTGTATGGTCAGTAAGATCGAGTTCAAGAGCTACAAGGAGATGCCGATACGTCCCATGACGGTTGGTTCGATGCTCTGGAACCTCACCGGGTCATGGCGGAACGTCCGGCCGCTGTACGACTTCAAGACCTCGCCGTGCATTCTCGGCTGCCCCGCCAGCGAGAACATCCAGCGCTATATCTGGCTCGTCACCGAGGAGCGGTACGAGGAGGCCTGGCGCACGATCATCGAGACGAACCCGATGCCCGCGGTCACCGGCCGCGTCTGCTTTCATCCCTGCATGACCAAATGCACGCGCGGCGACTACGACGAATCGGTCAACATCAACGCCATCGAACGTTCCCTCGGCGACATGGGGCTCGATCATCCCGAGTGGATGGAGCCCGTCGCGGCATCGGAGAAGCGGCGCGTCGCCGTCGTCGGGAGCGGCCCGGCCGGCCTGTCCTGCGCCTTCTATCTGGCGCGGCGCGGTTTTCCGGTGACTCTGTTCGAGCGCGACCGGACGCTCGGCGGGGTCCTCCGGTGGGGCATCCCCGAATACCGGCTCCCCAACGACGTCCTCGACCGGGTCGTCGGAGCGATCGCCGGCGCCGGGCCGATCGAGGTGCGCTCCGGAGTGAATGTCGGCGTCGATGTGACGCTCGACGAGCTGCGGAAGGAGTATGACGCGGTCTTCCTCGGGCTCGGGTTGATGCGCAGCCGCGGGCTCGGGGTCGACGGCGAGGACCGGGGAGGCGTCGAGCCGGGGCTCGAGTTCCTTCGAACGGTCAACGGCGGAGGGAAGGTCGAATCGGGCGGCAGGGTCGTGGTCGTCGGAGGAGGGAACACGGCGATGGACGTCGCCAGATGCGCGCTCCGCGCGGGGAGCGAGGTCACCGTCGTGTACCGGCGCACGCGCCACGAGATGCCGGCGATCGCCGAGGAGATCGAGGACGCAGAGAACGAAGGCGTGAGATTCGAGTTCCTCGCCTCCCCGAAGGAGCTCGTGCGCAAGGGCAGGAAGCTCTCCGCGGTCGTGTTCCAGAGGATGGAGCTCGGCGAGCCCGACGAATCGGGGCGCCGCCGTCCCGTACCCGTCAAGGGGGAGACCTTCATGCTCGAGGTCGACCGGCTCTACACGGCGATCGGCGAACAGGCTGATCTGACCGGGATCGAGGGCGGGGTCGAGACCGAGTGGAATCTGATCCGCGCCGAAGAGGGGACGGGGGCGACGAGCGATCCGAAGATATTCGCCGGGGGCGACGTGGCAACCGGCGCGGCGAGCGTCGTGGAGGCGGTCGCGGCGGGGAGGAAGGCCGCGGAGCGGATCGGCAGGATGCTCGCCGGCGAGCCGGAGCCGGAGACCGCCGAGCCGGTCACCGTCGGGATCGAGGATATGAACCTCGACTACTTCACGCACTCGAAGCAGAACCAGGTGCCGCGGATAGGGGTCGATGCGGCGGTGAAGGGATTCGACGAGATCAAGACGGGATTCGCGCCGGAACAGCTGGCCGCCGAAGCGTCGAGATGTTTCTCCTGCGGCGTCTGCAACTACTGCGACAACTGCTGGATCTACTGCCCGGACGTCGCGATCAAACGCCTCGATCAGGAGTACGAATTCGACTACGACTACTGCAAGGGCTGTCTCGTGTGCGTGTATGAATGCCCGCGCAACGCCATATCGGTGCGGGAGGAGGGCAAATGAAGAAGGTCATCATGGGGAACCACGCCGTCAGCTACGGCGTGCGGGCCTCCGAGGCGAAGGTCATCTCGGCGTACCCGATAACGCCGCAGACCCACGTCGTCGAACTCCTCTCGGAGATGTGCGCGAACGGCGAGATCGACGCGAAGTTCATCAAGGTCGAATCGGAGCACAGCGCGATGGCAGCATGCGTGGGCGCGTCGTCGGCCGGATCGCGGGCGTTCACGGCGACCTCTTCGCAGGGCCTGCTGCTGATGCACGAGATGCTGCACTGGGCGGTCGGCGCGCGCCTGCCGATCGTGCTGGCCAACATCAACCGGGCCGTCGGCCCTCCGTGGTCGATCTGGACCGACCAGAACGATTCGCTCTCGCAGCGGGACGTCGGCTGGCTCCAGATCTACTGCGAGTCGAACCAGGAGACGCAGGACACCGTCCCGCAGGCCTTCAAGATCGCCGAGGAGCTGCAGCTCCCCGT
>JAQVGR010000059.1 GCA_028696635.1 Candidatus Krumholzibacteriia bacterium
GTGGAATCCGTTCGACTCGAAGACTCGCACGATGCAGTCGAATGGAGCGAGCGTCCCCGTCCCGGCGTTGCGCAGCCGTATCTCGATGCGCGCGCTCTTCGACGGCAGCAGCATCGGCAGCATCGGCGCCTGATCGATCTCGAGCCCGGCCGCCGTGCTGCCGGGGACGGCGAGCGCGACGATGTTGAAGGCTGCGCCCCTGCCCGAATTGGACAGCGATACCACTATCGTTCCCGTTTCGCCGGGCGAAAGCAGGCCGTCGCCGCCCGCATCGGAGAATGCCCCTCCCCCGGACAGCCTGGCCGGGTAGAGAGGGACCGGGGTGAGCGCGAGGTTGTCGCAGAGCCGCATCGAAGAGATATCCCAGATCCTCACCGTCCGGTCGTCGCTTCCGGCGGCGATCAGTGTCGCGTTCGAGTTGACGGCGACGCAGTTGACCCTCTCCTCGGGACCGTCCAGCACGGCCACCTGCTCCCCGGACGCCGCGTCGAGGATTCGCACCGCCCGGTCGCGCCCGCCGGTGACGAGATACCTGCCGTCCTCTGTGAATTGCAGATCGAGCACCCCCGGCGGGTGTCCGCGGAAGACCCGCTCCTCGCTCCCCTCCTCGACGTCCCAGATCCGTATCGTCCCGGACGAGCCGCCCGAGGCGAGCAGCCCCGTGACCGGATCGAACGCGAGAGCGTAGACCGCCCGGTCGTGCCCCGAGAGGATCCGCTGACGGTAGTCGGGGAACCGCCATACCCATATCTTCGTGTCGTCCTGGCACGCCGCGATGAAGCGTCCGTCGGGGCTGAAAGAGAGATCGAGGACTCCTCCGAAGACCCGGGTCGTCCAGAGCACGTTGAGCAGTTCCCCCGTTGCCACCCCCCAGACCTTGATCTGGCTGTTGTCGTGGCCGGATGCGACATACCGGTTGTCGTGCGAGATCGACATCGCCGTCACGTACCTGAACCGCCGTTGCACGAGATAGTTCTTTACCGCCTCCTGGGCTATGAAGGCCCTCTCGATATCGATGATCTTGTGGAACTCGTAGCTCTCAACGTCGAAAGCACGCCAGAGGCGGTAGTTTCCGGCGTCGAGGAGGAAGGCGGTGCTGCCGCCGATGCCGAGCAGCGAGCCGTTGCGGCTGAATACCACGTCGCGATCGACATAGTCGCGATTGGTGAAGACGTCGAGTGTCTCCCCCGCCGCCGCGTGCCAGAAAACGATCGTTGATGAGGCGATCCCGTCCTCGCTCAGCGAAACGAGCCGGTTACTCAGCGGAGCGAACGCCATGCGGATGACCCTGCCGGGATGCGCGCGCAGCACGCAGCAGGGGACTCCGATCCCGGGGAGCCGCGCCGGTTCCTTCTGCGGCCGGGACCACGAAACGACCTTCGTGCAGGAGGGGGCGTGCAGCGCCGCGGCCATGATGACCAGAGCGCCGAAAAGGAGGGATGAGCGCGAATGCGTCCCCATACCCCGATCATATGTCCGCGGGCCGGCCGTGTCAATCGGCCGGCCCGCCGTCTCGACCCGATCCGACCGCCGCGGGCGGCCCGTCACTGATAGTCCCGGCGCTCCATATATGCCGCCAGCAGGAGAGCGGCGCCCAGTCCGAGCGGCATGAGCCCCCACACGCCGTGCCTGATCCCCGCTTCGGCGGTGATCCCGATGAAGGTCGCGACGCCGATCAGGAAAAAGACCAACCCCCATGCCCTGATGGCGAGGAAGCGCGGCGGCTTCTTTTTAACCGGCTCTTCCGGAACCGGCAGCCCCTTCTCCATGGCGATGAGACGCTCGCGGTGCTTCTGCTCCTTCTCACGCCCCTCGACGACGATGGCCACGATGATCACGGCGAAGGTGCCCAGAACCGCGACTATCGGGATGAGTATCGCGACTGTCGCCGGATTGATACCGAACATCTCAAGACCTCCCTGTCTCGCGTTCCCTTTGCTCCCGGGGCCGGCCTCGCCGTCCCCCTTTCCGCACGATGTGACAGGCGGGAGAGCGGATTGTTTCACGCAGGCCGAATAATTCCGGGTGCCTCCCGATTTTCATGCATATCGCCGGAAATTCCGCTATTCTGTGAAACATACCTCGCGGCGCCCTGGTCGTACGGGCATGGAGGATGATCGCTTGAACGCTCCGACCGATCAGGATCTGGTCCGACGCTCGATCATGGGCGACGGACGGGCGTTCGCATCGATAGTCGAACGCCACACGCGGCTGGTGTACGCGGCGGTGCGCTCCGTGACCGGCGACAACAACGAGATCGACGACATCGTCCAGGAGGTCTTCATCCGGATCTACCGGAACCTCGGATCGTTCGGCGGACGCTCGGCCCTGTCGACGTGGATCTACTCGGTCGCGCGCAATCACGCGATCAACGCCGTGTCGAGGGCCAGACCGGAGACCGTGCCGATGGAATCGGCGGCGCCGCTTGAAAGCGCCCTGCCCGGCCCCGACGCGGAGCTCGAGCGCAGGGAGGCGCTGGCCGCCCTCGAGCGGATCCTCGGAGGGCTCGAGGGCCGCTACCGCGAGGTCGTCGAGCTGCGGTACCTCGCCGAAAGGCGGTACGACGAGATCGCCGAGCTGCTCGGCGTGCCGATGGGAACAGTCAAGACCCTTCTGCACCGCGCCCGTCTGAAGATGCGGGCGCTGCTGCCGGAAGACGATGAATGCGGGGTGAGAGACGATGAGAGACGACAGGCGCTGTGAACGATACGAGGAGCTTCTGCCGGACCTGCTCGACGGGATCCTGCCGGAAGACCACGCGGCGGAGGTCCGGGGCCATGTCGAGCGGTGCGATGCGTGCCGCAGATCGCTCGAGGCGCTCGGAAGGCTCGAGCGCGAGCTGTGTCGCCTTCCTTCGCTGACCCCCGACGGCGCCGCCGTCGCCGCCGCGGTGACCGGACGGCTCGGGCTCGAGCGGCGCTCCAGAGCGGCATCGCTCGTGCACTCGCTCCCGCTCGAGCGGCTCGCCCTTCCCCTGGGGATCGCCGCCATCGTGCTGTCGACCTTCCGCTACTTCGGAGGCATGGCCGAACGGTTGACAGCCGCGCTCACGAGTTGCCTCTCGGGCCTGGCCGGCGCGTTCGAGGAGCTGGCCGCGACCTCCCCGTCGGCGGTCGACTCGTCCGCCCTCTATCTCTCCAGCGCTCTGATCCTGATCGGGTGCGCGGCGCTGTCGCTGACCGCCCTTCGGATCGTGCGCCGCTAGGGGCCCAGCTCACCGCTCTCCCCCGCCGGGGGCGAGCCGCCGCTCGATCAGATCGCGCGCAAGCCGGGGATCGGCCGTTCCCCCGCTTTCCTTCATCACCTGCCCCACGAAGAACTCCAGCAGCTGCCGCTTTCCTCCGCGGAATCGCGCCGCCTCGCCGGGATTCGCCGCGATGACGGCGTCGACCATCATCTCGAGCCGCCGCGGGTCGGCAAGCAGCTCAAGGCCGAGCCGTCCGACGACTGCACCGGGCTCTTCCCCCGTCCGGAGCATCTCCCGGAAGACCTCGGTGCCGGCGGTCCGGCTGATCGCCCCGTCGGAGACGAGCCGCACCAGCCGCGCGAGATCGTCCGGAGAGACGGCGAACTCCTCGATCCGCCCGCCGCGCTCCCTGAGCGAGGCGAGGACCTCGCGCATCACCCAGTTCGCTCCCTCCTTCGGCTCCGCCCCCGCCCGTACGGCGCGCTCGAAGTAGTCGGCGATCCCGCGTTCCGCGCAGAGCACCCCGGCGTCGTACGCCGGGAGGCCGTACTCCGCGCGCAGACGCCTTTCGCGGGCGAGCGGCAACTCGGGGAGGCGGGAACGCTCGCGTTCGACGAGCTCTGCCCGGACCTCGAGGGGCGGCAGATCGGGCTCCGGGAAGTACCGGTAGTCTCGGGCCTCCTCCTTGCTCCGCATCACGACGAGCTCCCTGCGCCGGGCGTTCCACAGGCTCGTCTGCCGCTCGATCTCGCCTCCCCCTTCGAGGACCTTCCTCTGCCGCGCGATCTCGAGCCGGATCCCCGCTTCGACCGCCTTGAACGAGTTGAGGTTCTTTATCTCCGTCCTCGTGCCGAGCCGTCGCGATCCCGGGGTCCGCAGCGACACATTCACGTCGCACCGCATCGAGCCTTCCTCGAGGTTCCCGTCGCAGATCCCGAGCCACCGGAGGAGCCGTCTGAGGTTCTGCAGGAACAGAGCCGCGTCTGACGGATCGCCCAGCACCGGCCTGGTCACGATCTCGACGAGGGGCACCCCGCAGCGGTTGAAATCGACGAGACTGCGCGCAGCCGGCCGATGCAGGAGCTTCCCAGCGTCGTCCTCGAGGTGTATCCGCTCGAGCTCTACCAGACGCGGACCCTCCGGCGCATCGTACTCGAGCGCGCCCCCTTCGCAGAGCGGCGCGTCGTACATCGTTATCTGGTAGTTGCGGGGACAGTCCGGATAGAAGTAGTTCTTGCGGGCGAAGACGCTCGCCGGAGCGATCCGGCACCCGAGCGCCGTCCCCAGCCTGACGGCCATGGCGACGGCCTCGCCGTTGACGGCGGGGAGGGCGCCGGGCAGGCCGAGACAGACCGGGCAGACGAGGGTGTTCGGCTCGGCGCCGTACCGGGCCGGGCACCGGCAGAACAGCTTGGTGCGGGTGAGCAGCTGAGCGTGCACCTCGAGTCCTATGACCGGCTCGTATGCTGCCTCCCGCCTCATGACCGACCGCCCCCTCCTGATCCTCCGGGGACGCAGCGCCGGCGGAACGCGAACGCCCGCTCGAGCGCCGACGCTCCCCTGACGATCAGATCCTCGCGTCCCCCGGCTGCGATCAGCTGCAGCCCGACGGGAAGCCCGTCCGCGGACAGCCCGGCCGGTATCGAGACGGCGGGAAGACCCGCGACGCTCGCCGGGGTCGTGAAGATGTCGGAGAGGTACATCGCCACGGGATCGTCGAGGCGCTCGCCGAGACGGAAGGCGGGCCCGGGGGCGGTGGGCAGGATCAGCAGGTCGATCGATCCGAAGAGCCTGCGGTAGCAGTCGCGGATCCTCTCGCGGACCTCGCATGCCCTCCCGTAATACTGATCGTGATATCCCGACGAGAGCACGAAGGTGCCGAGCAGTATCCTCCTCTTGACCTCCTCGCCGAACCCCGCGCTGCGCGTGCGCGCGTACATCTCACCGAGGGTATCCGACCCGACGCGCATGCCGAAGCGCACGCCGTCGTATCGCGCGAGGTTGGACGACGCCTCGGCGGCCGCAATCACATAGTAGCAGGCTATCGTCAGCCCGAGATCGGGCAGATCGACCTCGGCGACCCGGGACCCCGCCTCTGCGGCGTGCCGGACTGCCGCGGCGAGCGCCGCGGAGACCGACGGATCGAGATCGATCCCTTTGATCGAACTCGGCACTCCGATCCTCATCCCGTCGAGCGCCGCCTCGCCTCCGCCTTCGAGCGCGGGGCATGGATCGGCGAGGGCCGTGGAATCGATGCCGTCCGCTCCGGCGATCGCCCGCAGGGCGCGCGCGCACCCGTCGACGTCGGCGGCGATCGGCCCTATCTGGTCGAGGCTGCTGGCGAAGGCGACCAGCCCGTAGCGCGACACGCGCCCCCAGGTTCCCTTGATCCCCGTCACACCGCAGAACGATGCGGGCTGCCGTATCGACCCCCCCGTGTCCGACCCGAGCGCCAGGGGCACCATGCCGGCGGCCACGGCGGCGGCCGAACCCCCGCTCGAACCTCCCGGAGCGCAGTCGGTATCCCATGGGTTTCTCGTCGGGTGAGACGAGGAATGCTCCGTCGACGAGCCCATGGCGAACTCGTCCATGTTGGTCTTGCCGACTATCACCGCCCCCGCCGCGCGGAGGCGCGAGACGGCGGTCGCGTCATAGGGCGGGCGGTACCCGCGGAGGATGCGCGATCCGCATGAGGTCGGCATGAGGCGCGTGCAGATGTTGTCCTTGACCGCGACGGGCACGCCGAACAGAGGCCTGCCCCGGGAATCCTCGCCGTCGAGCTCGCGCGCGCGGGCGAGGGCTTCCTCCCGGAAGACCTCGACGAACGCGCCGACGATCCCGTCCTTCGCCTCTATCGCGTCGAGGCAGGATCCGACGACATCGGAGGGGCGCGCACCCCCCCTGCGATAGAGCTCCTCGATCCCGCGGACCGACAGATCCGAATATCCGCCATCCGGCATCGCGTCGACACTCCCCGCCCCGCGCCCCGGCCGGGCGCGGACGCGTCACTGCTCATGATCCGTCGGCATCGAGCACCGGCGGCACGGCGAAGAAGTCGTCCTCCCGCTCGGGAGCGGCGGCGAGCACCTCGTCGCGGTCGAGGCATTCCCCCGGCGAGTCCCCGCGGGGCGCGGCAGCGGGGCGGCTCATCGCGGCCCGCCGCTCCTCCAGGCCCGCGGCCGGCCCCGGAGCGTCCCCGAGGATCCTGACGAACTCTATGATCCGCTCGAGCTGCATCCCGAGCAATTCCCGCTCCCCGGGATCGAGCTCTATGCGCGCGAGCTCTTCGAGGCGCTTTATATCCGATTCCGATATCGTCATGGAACCCGCTCCTCCCGCCGGCCGTCCCCGCGGCGGCGCAGCACCGCGCCCCGCCACGAGGGAGAGACTACCCGCAGGGACGCGCCGCTGTCAACATGCTCGCCGCACGCGTTCGCCGCACGCGTCGTCCCCGGCTCTGAATATCTCCGGTTCCAGGGTGTATCCCGGTCCTGGAGACCCGGCCGGCTGCGGGGACGCTTTGGATTGACCCCCGCGCCGGGTTTCCCTAGGATGGGAGCCGAGCATTCGATCCGGAGGTGATCATGCGTGCAATCGTGATGCGCACGGGAGGAGCCATCCTGCTCGCCGCAGCGGCCTGCGCGGCGACGCCAGCCGCGTCGTGGTCCGACAAGAGCTATTTCCACCCCGACATCGCCGTGACGATCGCGCTGACCCCGGGCGGAGCCGCGGATGTGGAAGAGATCCGCTCATACCGGTTCGACGGGAGCTTTTCGTGGGCGTATCTGAAAAAGGCCGTCGAGGGGCAATACGGCAGGTACCGGATCGAGTACCTCGACGTGAGCGACGCCGAAACCGGCGAGCGGCTCCCGGCGGAGCTCTCGCGGGAGGGCGGATACGAGATCGTCACCTGGCGGTACAGCGCGAAAGACGAGACGCGCAGGTTCCGGATCAGATACCGCGTGCACGACGCGGTTCAGCGGTACGGCGACGCCGCCCAGCTCTACTGGAAGGTCATCGGCGAGGAGCACGAGCGGATCTCCCGCCTCAGCGTGACCCTTCGCCCTCCCGCTCCGAGCGCATCGCTGCTGAAGGTGTTCGTGCACGGGCCGGGCGCCGGCGAGCTCGACATAGCCGACGACCGTTCGAGCGCCTCCGTGCGCGTCGGCGAAATCGAACGCGGCCGATTGGTCGAGATCCGCGCGCTGATGGATCCGTCGATATTTCACGAAACGCCGGCGCGCGGCGGGGAATCGCACGCATCTCTCCTCGAGGACGAACGGCGCATCACCGAGCAGTGGCGGATGGAGCAGGAGCGCAGGATCGAGCGCTCCCGCCGCCGCGGCAAAGAGCTCGCCGCGGCCATGATCATCGGCGCCGCGTCGGTCCTGGCCCTCGCCGCCGTCTTCGCGCGGTTCTTCGGCGAATACGGGCGCGAATACGATGCGGGATATGCGCACCGGTACGAGCGGCAGCCCCCGCGGGACATACCTCCCTGCTACATCCCCGCGATCATGACGCAGAGCGGAGCGAGGATCGAGCAGATGGGCAAGGCGTTCGTCGCCTCGCTTCTCGAATGCGCCCGCCTCGGCTGCCTCGAGATCCGCGAGCGCGAGAAGGGCAGCCTCATATTCAAGAAGAAGGAGCTCGAGTACGAGCTGACCGGGCTGGGACGGAAGGTCGTCGCCGGCGGCGAGGAGGGCCTGCCCCGCCCGCTGACCTTCTTCGAGCGCGACGTCCTCGAGGCGGTCTTCGTCGAGGCGGGAGACGGCTCGAAGACGACCGGCGAGGAGATCAGGAAGTGGGCCGCGGAGAGAGCGGGCTCGAGGACGAATTTCTACCAGTTCGTCGAGGAGGGCGGCAAGCGGCTGCGGCGGGAATTAGAGCGCCTC
>JAQVGR010000060.1 GCA_028696635.1 Candidatus Krumholzibacteriia bacterium
GCGCGTCAGATTCCGGCTGATCCCCGGCCTGTGGTGACAATTGCCCGCGCCCCCAATCCCGGGCGACTGCCTGCATTCTGCCGCCGCAGCGAGCCGCCCTGCTGGCACTGACCGGGCGTTTTTTCGGCGTACCTGCCAACTTATTATAAATCAATACGATAACTTTATCCTGCCGGTGTAATCGCGCGATTACTGGTACTGTTTTTGCATAGATTCTCCTGCAAGGGAGCGGGTATGCGTGAATTGACCCTCAAACAGATAGACGTTTTCTCGACGACACCGTTCTGCGGCAATCCGGCGCTCGTCTGTTCGGACGCCGGGGGGCTGTCGGTCGAGGATATGAGGCGGATCGCCGCCGAGATGAACATCCTCGAATCGACTTTCGTCTCGCCCCCCGAGTCGATCGTCTCGGAGTACCGCGTCCGGTCCTTCACGCCGAGCGAGGAGTACGACTTCAGCGGTCACGCGATGATCGCCACCTGCTTCTGCCTCGTCGAGGACGGTCTCGTCAACCTGACCGACGGCGTCACCCGCATCGCCATCGAGACGAACGCCGGCGTAATGCCCGTCGATTTCCATTTCGAAGCGGGGGAAGACAAGTATCGCCGCGCCGGGCAGGACGAGGTGCCTTTGAGCTCGAGGGGCAGGGCAGGCGTGCTGAGGCGAATCATGATCAACCGCACGATACGCGAATTCGATTCCGTGGGCACCTCGCCGGCCGAGATCGCCTCGATACTCGGGATCAGCGAGCACGACATCGTCCGCAGCGGACTGCCCGTCGAGATCGTCTTCAACGGGGTCCGGCAACTGCTCGTCCCCGTCGACGGCGCCCGCGCGGTCGCCTCGATGAGCCCCGACCTGATCAAGCTGCGGCTGCTCAACCAGCGGCTCGGCGCCAAGACGACAGACGTCTTCTCGCTCGATACGCTGCACGAGGGATGCGTCAGCTACTCGCGGCATTTCTCGCCGGCGATGGGAATGTGGGAGGACCTCGGCTCGGGGGCCGGCGCGTCTAGCATCGCCGCCTACCTGCTCCGCCACGGCGTGGTGTCGGCGCGCGCGATGGTGATGGAGCAGGGCCCGGAGGAAGACAAGCTCTCGCGCGTCCACGTCGAGGTGAAGGACGGGGAGAGCGGCGGAATCGACGTGAAGGTCGGAGGTCTCGCCGTCACCTCGATGACCCGCCGCGCCGTCATCGACCTCGACACGGTGACCGTCACCTGAACTTCGGCGGATTCCGCGCCGCGCGCCGGGATCGCCCGCGCATCACTTCCCCGTCACCAGGACCTTCGCCCCGCGAATCCTGCGCTTTCTGATCTCGAGCAGAGCGCGATTCGCCTCCTCGAGCGGGAAGATCTCGATCTCGGGGATGATAGGTATCGCGGCCGCCAGACGCAGGAACTCCTCGATATCGCGCCCGGCGACGTTCGCAACGCTCTTGATCTCCTTCTCCATCCACAGGTGCCGTTCGTACTCGATATCGAGGAGCGATCCCTTGTCCGCATCCTCCTTGCGGATCGCGTTGATCACGAGCCTGCCGCCCGGCGCGAGGCGCTCGAGGGCCTCGACCGCCGGCCTCCAGACCGGCGTCGTGTCGATGATCGCGTCGCACTCCCCGGGGGGCTCGTCGCCGATATCCCCCGACCACGCCGCTCCGATCTCGAGGGCGAAGGCGCGCTCTTCGGCGGTGCGCGCGAAGACGAATACCGGCGAGCGTGGATAGCGGCTGCGGGCCATCTTGAGCACGAGATGTCCCGACGCGCCGAACCCGGTCAGACCGAGACGCATCCCGTCCCGGATCCCGGCGAGCCGCAGCGAACGGTACCCGACCGCCCCCGCGCAGAGCAGCGGCGCCGCCTCGGCGTCGCCGAACCGCTCGGGGATCGGGAAGGCGTACCGCTCCGGGACGCGCAGCAGCTCCGCGTACCCGCCGTCCGCGTCGCGCCCCGTCGCCCGGAAGGCGCTGCAGAGATTGTCGTCGCCGGCGCGGCAGAACCTGCACTCGCCGCACGCCGAATAGATCCACCCCACCCCCACGCGGTCGCCGGAAGCGTGGCGCCGCGCCCCCGGTCCGAGCCGCTCGATCCGTCCGACGGCCTGGTGGCCGGGGACCACCGGCAGGCGGGGCGGCGGGGCGCGCCCCTCGATCTCGTCGAGTTCTGTGTGGCAGACGCCGCACGCCGCCACGCGGACGAGGACCTCTCCCGGCCCCGGCTCGGGATCGGGAAGCTCGACGGGTTCGAGCGGCTCTTCGCACCGGTCGAGGTCGCAGAGACGGCGCAGGATCATCGCTCTCATTGCCATCACCCCGCGATGCGGAACCTCACAGCCCGGCCCGCTCGAGCGCGAGCAGCGCCAGCGCGAGGACGAGCGCGGCCGGGATGACCGTCGCCCATTCGGGTATGCCCAGTATCGCGTGCAGACGCAGGTCCCCGAGCATCCCCCGCGAGAGGATTCCCCGCTGCAGGCGGGGAAAGAGCGCCGCGAACGTCCCCGCGCCGGCGAGCATGCCGACCACGCCCCCGGCGAGGGCGTCGAGGTGCCCGTTTCCCACGGCGCCGGCCACCGTGCCGGGGCAATACCCCAGGGCGGCGAAGCCGACGCCGAATATCAGCCCGCCGACCGCCGCGCCTCCCCACGATCCGCTCTTCGGGTGCAGACGCGCGAGACCGAGCCAGGAGAGCGCGTGCACACCGATCATCCCCGTGATGACCGCCGAAACCATGATCTTCACGACGGTGAAATCCCTGAGCAGCAGCTGCCCCACGATCACGTCGTACTTCGTCGCTCCTCCTTTCTGGAGGAGAAATCCGAATACGACTCCGGCGAGGAGGCCGATCAGCAGCTGCGTTTTCCTGCGCGCGTGCAATGCGCTCAGCATGACGGACTCCTTTCTAGAGCAGCCGGAAGAGGACGTGCGCGACGGCGACGCCGCCGACGAAGAAGCAGATCGCGGCGATCCAGCTTGCCGCCCCGAGCTGCATCGTGCCGCTGATGCCGTGGCCGCTCGTGCAACCGCCGGCCCAGCGCGATCCGAGGCCGATGCAGAATCCGCCGAACAGCGCCGCGGCGATCCTCGGCACCGGCGCCGGTCCGAACGAGGCCTCCCAGAGCGGGGGCACCCAGCGCCACTGCAGGTCTTGTGAGAGAAGGGCCGATGCGGCCGCGCCGATCACGATCCCCGCCACGAGCATCCACTCCCAGTCGATCATCGGGGCGAACTGCCGGTAGTAAGGTTTTTCGTCGACCGCCCGTCCCCGCACCAGCCGCTCGAGCATCCCGCTCGTGCGGGCGAAAGCGGTCGAGCAGCCGATCGCCCGGTCGGAGAGCAGAAAGGTGAGCCAGCTCAGGGCGCCGATCCCCGCCCCGACGGCATACGGCGACCAGCTCGCCGCGGTCAGCCACTCCATGGCGAACCTCCTTCGTGTTCTCAGCCGCCCGATCCCCGCCTGGGGCCGGAGGAATCGGTCGCGCCGGAGAACCTCGAGCCGTGCGGGTTGTCGCAGACGAGGCATTCCCGCGCGAAACCCGCCGCGCTGTACCCCTTCATTCCTCCCGCCGCGTTGATCACCCGCTCGAAATAATGCCGCTGCAGGATGCTCGCCCCGAGACTCGAACGGTGGCCGGTGCTGCATATCAGCACCGTCGTGCGCCGCCGGTCGAACTCCTCGTGCCTGTGCCGGAGATCGGGAGCGGGGACGTTGATCGCGCCCTCGATATGATGGTCATCGAACTCGACCCGCGAGCGCACGTCGATCAGGGTGAACCCTTCGGCCCCTCCCATCATGTCATGGAGCTCTCTGGCCGAGATATGCGCGAGGTGCGCGGTCGGCATGCCGTGCACGGCCCACGCGAACATCCCCCCGTCGAGGTAGTGCGTGATGCCGTCGACGCCGACCCGCCGCGCCCAGAGGTTCGCCGTCTCCGCCTGTTCGGGGCCCTCTGCGACGAGCATGATCCTCGCGTCCGGCGGCAGCACCCATCCGGCGAAGGTCGGGAAGTTGCCGCCGAGATCGATATGCATGGCCATCGGCACGTGCTGGCTCCCGAAGGCGTCGTAGCTGCGCACGTCGAGCACGATCGTCGAATCGTCGATGGCGGCCCTGAACGCCGCGGGCTCGAGGGGGCGAAGCGGCGGCAGATCCTCGATCAGCGCGGGGCCGCGGCGGTTGATCTCGCTGCACCGTCCGAAATGATCCGGCGTCGGCGGCATGTCCGTGGTCAGCGACCTGATGAACTCCTCTTTCGACTCGATCAGCAGAGCCCTGTTGAACCGGCGCTCGTACCCGATCGTGCTGCGGTACTTCGCGCCGACGGAGCGCCCGCAGAGCGACCCGGCGCCGTGGGCCGGGTAGATCTCGCAGAAATCGGGTAGCCTCAGCAGCTTGTCGTGAAGACTGTGGAAGAGCCTGCCGGCGAGCTCGCGCGCATTATCCGGAAAGAGGTCCGGGCGCCCGACGTCGCCGACGAAGAGCGTGTCGCCGCAGAAAACGCCGATCGGCTCGTCGCCCCGGGAGCGATCGACCACGACGTAGGCGATATGCTCCGGCGTATGCCCCGGCGTCTCGAGCACGCGCAGGAGCATGCCCTCGATCTCGACCGTGTCGCCCTCGACCAGCGGCTCGTGGTCGAACGCGCAGCCGGCCGATCCCGGCGCGCAGATCTTCGCGCCGGTCGCCCGCGCCAGATCGAGATGCCCCGAGATGAAATCGGCGTGCAGGTGCGTCTCGAGGATATGCGTGATCCTCAGTCCCCGCGATCGCGCCTCGCGGAGATAGATGTCGACGTCCCTGCTCGGGTCGATGACGGCGCACGTCTTCGCCCCGGCGAGCAGGTAGGAGCTGTGGGCGATCTTTTCGATGAAGAAGTGCTTCAGGAGCATCGCGACCTCCGATGGACGGTTTCACATGAACAGATAATAGACGAGCGGAACGGCGATACACAGGAATATCAGCGTCATGATCCCGCCGACGCGCAGGTAGTCGACACTGCGGTATCCGCCGGGGGAAATCAGCAACGCGTTCACCTGGTGCGTGGGAAGCACGAAGCTGTTCGAGGCGCAGACAGCCGTCAGCAGCGCCAGCCCCCGCGGCGCGAGCCCCGCTCCCTCGCCGATGACGATCACGAGCGGAACGAGCAGAACCGTCGCCGCCACGTTCGACATGAAGAGCGAGAAGAGCGTGGCCATGACTGCCACCGCGGCGCACAGCGCGAAGGGATGCCCCGGCCCGACGGCGGAGACCACACCGCCCGCGACCCAGGCGGCGGCTCCCGACTGTTCCATCGCGATGCCGAGCGGTATGAGGCCGGCGATGAGAAAGACGGTCCTCCAGTCGACGGCCCGGTACGCCTCGTCGATCCCGATCACCCCCGAGAGGATCATTGCCAGCGCTCCCGAGAGGAGGCTCATCTGGAGCGGCATGCCGGCGACGACCAGGGCGACCGCGCCGGCGAAGCAGAGCAGCGCCGCGCGCGGCTTCGCGGGCCGGGAGTCCGAGGGCTGCAGGGGGGTGATGAGGGCGAAGGTTCGGCGGTCCCCCATCTCGATGATCGACCCGGTCCGCCCGTAGACGACGAGGATGTGCCCCGGCAGGAGCGGCACGTCGGAGAAATCGCCGCGGTGCTCCTCGTCTCCCGCGATCAGCATGACCGGCTCCACGGCGTACCGCTTGCGAAGTCCCATCCGGCGGAGCGACTGCCCCGCAACCGGCGACTTCGGGGGTACGATCAGCTCGGCGAACTCCATCCCGCCGCCGGGGCGCATCTGATCGAGAAAGTCGGACCGAGGGATCCGCTCAAGCCCGTGCTCCGCCGCGAAGCGCCCGGCGGCGTCGGCATCCCCGAGCAATGCCAGCTCCTGTCCCCGGGCCAGTCTCGAATACCGCCACGGCGCGTAGGTGACGTCGCCCCTCTCGCGCAGCGCGAGGAGATTGAGGCGGTGCCGGGACCAGATCCCCGCTTCCTCGACGGTCAGCCCGGCGAGATCGCTCCCCGCCGCGACGCGATATCCGCTGACCGTCGAGGAGAGCCGCCACTCCTCGACGAGATCCCGCCGCCCTTCCCCGCCGGACCCCGCCTGCCGGGACGAGGGAAGCAGCCGTCTGCCGAACAGATAAAAATACAGGACCCCGCCGGCGAGGAGCGCGAGCCCCACGGGGGTCACGCTGAAGAGCCCGAACTCGCTGAAACCCTGCTGCCTGAGCAGGTCGTTGAGGATGATCAGGGGACCGCTCCCCACCAGCGTCAGCGTCCCGCCGAGGATCGCGGCGAATCCGAGCGGCATGAGGATCCGCGAGACCGGGAAGCGCATGCGGCGCGCGATCCGCGTGACGGCGGGAAGGAAGAGCGCGGCGGCCCCGATGTTCTGCATGAAGGCGGATATCAACCCCGCGGCGACCGACACGACTGCTACCAGCCGTCCCTCGCTCCCGCCGGACAGGCGGATCACGGGAGACGCGAGCCGGCGCGTGATCCCCGATCGCTCTATTCCCTGCCCGATGATCATCACCGAAATGATCGAGACGACGGCGCCGGAGGCGAGCCCCGAAAAGGCCTGCTCCGGCGTGACGAGACCCGCCCACGCGAGCAGGAGCATGATGAGGATCGCGACGACGTCGACCCTGAGCAGCTCGAGGGAGAACAGCACGACGGCGAGCCCCAGCATGCCGAGGACCATCCCGATCTCGACCGTCATCGCGCCCCCCTCTCCCGCCGCTCCCCCGGCCGCGCTGCGCCGAGCCGCGCCTCGAGGGCGTCAATCTTCTCCACGTAGGCGGCGGGATCGGCCTTCCGCTCGAGCCCGCCGGCTGAGAGATACCGCACGGTCCCGAAGATATTCCGCTCGGACCAGGGACGGTCGTGCTTCCCGAAGATCCACGCGACGCCGGCGAAGGAGTTCGGATCGCGGCCGTCGATGAAGTACCGGTTGTTCAGCGCGAGGATCGTGCGGAAGGCGTGCGCGGGACCGGAGCTCCACTCGAGAATCTTCTTCCCCCAGTACATCCGCATGTAGTTGTGCATGTACCCGCTGCACCGCATCTCGCGCATCGCCGCGTTCCAGTACGGATCGTGCGTCCGCGCGGCCTCGAGCTGCCGGGCCGTGTACCTGGGAGACCGCGGATCGGACGCGTGGCGGGCCAGCGTGGCGCGCGCCCAGGCGGGCAGGCACGAAAACCTGTCGTAATCCCCCGTGTATTCGACGAAATTGCAGGAAAGCTCCCGGCGGACGATCATCTCCTCGAGGAAAACGGCCCGATCCTCGGCGGAGCCGCGCCCGGAGCCGGCGACCCGCATCGCCGCGCGGACCGGGGAAAGCTGGCCGAAGTGAAGGTGCATCCCCAGGTACGAGACGAAATCGGTTTCGGGCCTGTTGCGGTTCGCCGCGTACCCGCCGAGGGGGCCGTCGACGAAGCGCTCGAGCGCCCGGCGGGCGCTCGTCTCTCCGCCGCGGAACAGCGGGACGGGGGGCACGCTCCGGTCGATGTCGAGCCGCGAGAGGACGGCGTCGAGGTCCTTCAGATCGATCCCCTCCAGGCGCAGGGCGTTCGAGTCGTGCTCGAGAGCGGTCGGCCGCAGCTCGACGAGGAATTCATCGAGGCGCCGTTCGATCCTCGGCCTCAGGGTGCGGGCTGCGTACTCCGCTTTCCCGGAAACCTCCCCCACCGGCACCACCACGTCGCTCTCCACCTCGAAGACGGGGCAGGGCGCCTTCGAGGCGACCCGCGCCCGCCACCGTTTCTGGTGGCGCAGGTACCCGCGGTCGCAGACGATCAGCGCCGCCTGCGCGCCGAGGCCGAGCGCGATGTCGGGCGGATCGCCGCAGCGCACGACCAGCGCCGCGCCGCGCCGGCGCAGGCCTTCCCGCGCGTCGGCGAGCCCCT
>JAQVGR010000061.1 GCA_028696635.1 Candidatus Krumholzibacteriia bacterium
CCGGGACGCCGGCGCGGCGCTCGACGAAGAATGCGCTCTCGTGAAAGAACCGGATCAGGTCCTTGCGCAGGGTGAGGTTGCCGGGGGACTGCCTTACCCGCTCGCGCAGCTCCCATACCGCCTGATCGATACGCTCGAGGGTCTTCACCGCCGGCCCTCCCTTTGAGCGCCCGCCGTCTCACGCCGCCGGCCCTCCGTTCCCGCGCACACCTTCACGCAGAGCCCGCATATCATCGTATTGAGCCTCTCTTCCCGCGAGAACCGCCGCAGCTGGGCGGCGCACCGGTCGAGATCGAACCGCTCCGGTGATGCGTCGATCGCGCCCACCGGACAGGCGCCGATGCACGCCGCGCAGTCCCCGCACTCCGTCTCGAGCCGGCTCCTGACGGGGCGCGGCAGGGGTGCGTCGGTCAGCACCGTGGCCAGCCTGATCATCGATCCGTACTCCGGCGTGACGAGCAGGTTGTTCCGCCCGCGCCAGCCGAGCCCGGCGAGCCAGGCGATCTCCCGGTGCGAGAGGTGCGCCCGCAGCAGCTCCCAGTCGAGTATCTGGGAGGCCGGCACGGGGAGAGCCCGGTACCCTCCCCGCTGTATCGCGCCCGAGATGAGCAGCGCCGCCTGGTCGAGCGCCGTGTTGACCTGCCGGTAATGATGATAGTACGTCCAGGTCGGAGCGGTCGCGACCGTATCGAGCACGGGGCCCGAGAGCCTGATTCCCAGCGAGACCGCCCGCGGCAGGGTCGCGGCGATATCCCGTATCGATTCGTGAAAGCGCCCCCGGTGATCGTCGTCCATGTGCGCGTAGGACAGCAGATCGAGCCCGAGGTGTCCGGCGGCGGCGGCGATCGCGCTCCCGATCCTCTCTGTCTCTCTCTCGTCGCTCACGCGCTCTCCGCGGGGCCGGCTCGCCGATCAGGTCGTCTTGTAGTTCGGGGCTTCCTGCGTGATGACCACGTCGTGGGGATGGCTCTCGCGCAGCCCCGACGAGGTGATCCTGATGAACCGCCCCTTCTGCTTGAGCTGGTCGATCGTCGAGACCCCGCAGTACCCCATCCCGGCGCGCAAGCCGCCCATGAGCTGGTACACGCTGGCGGCGAGGCTTCCCTTGTACGAGACCCGACCCTCGATCCCCTCGGCGACGAACTTGCGCTCCTCCGTGACGGCGGCCTGGAAGTACCGGTCGCCGCTGCCGCGCTTCATCGCCCCGATCGATCCCATGCCGCGGTATCCCTTGTAGCTCTTGCCCTGGTGGTAGATGATCTCGCCGGGGCTCTCCTCGGTCCCGGCGAAGAGGCTCCCTATCATGACCGAGTCGGCGCCGGCGGCGATCGCCTTGGTGATGTCCCCCGAGAACTTGATCCCGCCGTCGGCGATCACGGGGATACCCGTCTTCGCCGCGGCCTGGGCGCAATCGAGGATCGCGGTGATCTGCGGCACGCCGATCCCCGCGATGACCCGGGTCGTGCAGATCGCGCCGGGACCGATACCGACCTTGACGGCGTCGGCGCCGGCCCTGATCAGGTCCCGCGTCCCCGCCGCCGTCCCCACGTTCCCCGCGATTATCTGCAGCGGGGGGAATTTCGCCCGCAGGCCCGCGACGGCCTCGAGCACGGCGTCGGAATGGCCGTGGGCCGTGTCGACCACGATGACGTCGACGCCGGCCTCCATCAGCGCCTTCACGCGCTGCGCCGTCTCCGCGCCCACGCCGACCGCCGCCCCCACGCGGAGCCGCCCTCCCTCGTCCTTGCATGCGTTGGGGTAATCGATCCTCTTCTGGATGTCCTTGACGGTTATCAGCCCCTTGAGCCTCCCCTGCCTGTCGACGACGGGGAGCTTCTCGATCCGGTTCTCGTGGAGGATCCGCTTCGCCTTGTCCATGCCGATCCCCACCGCCGCGGTGATCGGATCCTTCGTCATCACCTCGCTGACCTTCAGGTCGAGGCGCTCGATGAACCGCAGGTCTCGGTTGGTCAGTATGCCGACGAGAACCCCGTTCTTCTTCGTGATCGGCAGCCCCGAGATCCGGTAGGTGCGCATCACCTCGATCGCCTCGCTAACGAGCTGGTCGGGCGAGAAGGTGACGGGGTTGGAGATCATCCCGCTCTCGCTTCGCTTGACGCGGTCGACCTGCTCCGCCTGCTCCTCGACGGTGATGTTCTTGTGGATGATCCCGATCCCTCCCTCGCGCGCCAGCGCGATAGCGAGCTCCGCCTCGGTCACGGTGTCCATCGCGGCCGAAACGACGGGGATGTTGAGGCTGATCTTCTTCGTGAGGCGGGTCGTCAGCTTGACCTGCTGGGGGTGGACGCGGGATCTGGCGGGGATCAGGAGGACGTCATCGAACGTGAGGCCTTCCTTCACGATCTTCTTTTCCATCGAGTATGACGAAGGAGCGGCCGCGCTCCCTCTCCCTCCTTCCGATGCTCGTGATACCGGCTCCCGGGAGACGCGCAGGGCGTCTCCGGGTAGCCCGGAACATACCGCCGGTGCGCCGCCCTGTCAAGGTCGATTCGGCTCGTGCTGCTTGCGCCACAGCGCCTCGCCGCCGGAAAGCATGTCGTAGAACCTGCCGCTCCCGGCGACCTGGCGAAACTCCCCGATCGGTCTGCGGGTCATCCGCCGCCCCTCGTAGGTGGCTATCTCGGTGACGCCGGTCCGCTCGAGGAGCTGGAAGGCGAGCGTGAAATCCCTGCCGACGTCGACCGGGGCGTGGGCGTCGGATCCGAGGGTGACCGGCACCCCCGCTCCGTGACAGGCGGCGAGCAGCGCGGGATCGGGATAGATCGAGCCGGCCCCCCGCCGCAGGCCCGCCGTGTTCACCTCGATCGCCATCCCCCTGGCGGCCAGCAGCGCGGCGATCCCGGCGTATTCCCGCTCGGGGGGCAGGGGGGGAACGAAACGCTCCTTGCGCAGGGCGTCGGGATGGGCGAGCACGTCGAAGAGGCCGCTTTCGATCATCGACCCGAGCAGCTCGAAGTGCCGCGGGAACGCGACGCCGGGATCTTCCGTCTCGTACCTGTCGCGGTGCGCCTTGCTCGTGAAATGCCAGTCGCCGAGGAAGTGGACCGAGCCGAGCACGTAGTCGAACGGCATGCTCGCGAGCAGGCTCCGCGTGCGGTCCTCGAATCCGGGGAAGAAATCGGCCTCGATGCCGAGCCGTATGGTTATCTTGCCGGCATACTTGCGCTGCAGGTGGCCGACGAGGGCGACGTACTCGGGGAGCCGCTCCTCGAGCATCGCGTGGTACGGATCGGGGTTGACGACCTTCGGGAGGTGGTCGGAGAACCCGATCTCGACGAACCCCTTGCCGAGCGCCTCGAGGACGTACTCCTCGAGCTCCCCCTCGGCGTGCCCGCAGAAGTTCCCGTGCAGGTGGTAATCGATCATGAAAAGATGATACATCGCGGGCGGCCGATGCGCAACCTCGGAGCTTTTGCCTTGCCACCGCCCACGGCGAGGCCTAGAATCGTTCCCATCCCGAAGGAGGCGCGCCATGGCCGAACCGGTCTTCGTCTATCTCTGGAGACTCCTGATCGCGCTGGGCATCGGCGCCGTCGTGGGGCTCGAGCGAGAGCTCGCCGGGAAGCCGGCGGGGCTTCGAACGAACATCCTCATGTGCGTCGGCTCGTGCCTGTTCATGATCATCTCGATAGAGATCGCCCGCTCGACCGGCGGGCGGGCCGATCCGGGGCGGATAGCCGCGCAGGTCGTCACCGGCGTCGGGTTCCTCTGCGCCGGCACGATCATGCGCTCGCGATTCACCGTCTCGGGGCTCACCACGGCGGCGACACTGTGGGTCCTCTCGGCGCTGGGCCTCGCCGTCGGGGCGGGATACCAGCTCCTGGCCGTCACAGGGGCCGCCGTGATCACCGTCACGCTGATAGTGATACGCCGGGTCGAAGCGGGAATCCACCGTTTCCACTCGGACCACATCGTCCAGCTGGTCCTCGACAACCGGGTCGGCATCGTCGCCTCGGCGCTTCAGATCTTCACGGGGATGAAGATCCCCACCTCGGTCCACGACGTCGCGTTCCGCGACGGCTCATGGTACGTGACCGTCGAGTACGACACCTCGCGCGGCAACCACGACCGTCTTCTCAAGAAGATATCGGAGCTCGAGGGCGTGACGAGCGTCACGGAGATCCGCTCGGCGTTCTAGCGCTTCCTTTCGGCGTTCAAGCGCTTCCTTCTCTTCACCGGCATCGTGACGCGACGCTCCGACCCGCCGCGCCCCGCTCGTCATGAGGCGGGCGGGGCGCAGTCGGTCCGTGAGAACAGTGCACCCGGCGCGGCGGGACCCCGCCTAGATCAGCCCGCGCTTCTCCAGAAGCGGCCTGATCTCGGGCTCGCGGCCGCGGAACTCCCGGTACAGGGTCATCGGCTCTTCCGAACCGCCCCTCGCGAGGATGCATTTCCGGAAGCGAGCCGCCGTGTCGCGATCGAAGAGGCTCGTCTCCTTGAACGCCTCGAAGGCGTCGGCGTCGAGCACCTCGGCCCAGATGTAGCTGTAGTACCCCGCCGCGTACCCGCTGCTGAAGATATGGGCGAAGTACGGCGTGCGGTACCGCGAGACGATCTGGGGTATCAGCCCGATCCTGTCGAGGGCCGCGCTCTCGAAGGCGCGCACGTCGGCGACCGCCGCCGGGTCGACCGTGTGCCAGTTCATGTCGAGGAGCGAGGCGGCGAGATACTCCACCGTGGCGAATCCCTGGTTGAAGAGTCGCGCGTTGTGTATCTTCTCGATCAGGTCCTCCGGGATCGTCTCGCCGGTCTTGTAGTGCCTCGCGTACATCCTGAGGACCTCGGGATGGGTCGCCCAGTTCTCCATGATCTGCGAGGGGAGCTCGACGAAATCGGTCGCCACATTCGTCCCCGTCAGGGTCCGGTACGAGCCGCTTGAGAGCAGGCCGTGCAGGCCGTGGCCGAGCTCGTGGAAGAGGGTGGTGACCTCGTCGAAGTTCAGAAGCGACGGCATGTCGCCGGTCGGCCGCGAGAAGTTGCCGACATTGTAGACGAGCGGCGTCACCATTTCGCCCTCTCTGGTGCGGTGCTGGTCACGGAACGTGCCCATCCAGGCCCCTCCCCGCTTGCTCTCGCGGGGGAAGTAGTCGACGAAGAAGATCCCGATGTGCGAGCCGTCGGCGTCCTTGACCTCGAAGGAGCGCACCTCGGCGTGGTAGACGGGGATGTCGGTCCGCTCCTCGAAGGTGATTCCCCAGAGGTTGCTGACGACTTGGAACGCACCGCTGAGAACGTTGTCGAGCGGGAAGTACGGCTTGAGGACCTCGTCGTCGAGATCGTACTTCTCCTTCTTCAGTTTCTCCGCGTAGTACCACCAGTCCCAGCTCGCCAGCTCGAAGCCGCCACCCTCGCGTTCGATCATACCCTGCAGCTCGGCCGCCTCGGCCTTCGCCTTCTCCAGGGCGGGGGGCCAGAGCCGATCGAGGAACGCGAAGACGGCGGAGGGCTCCTTCGCCATGTTCTCCTCGAGAACGAAGTGGGCGTATGTCTCGTACCCGAGCAGCTCGGCGCGGTCGTCGCGCAGGGCGATGATCCGGCGGGCGATGTCCTTGTTGTCGAGCTCGTCGCCGTGGTCGCCGCGCATGAAATACGCCGTGTAGATCTTCTCGCGCAGGTCGCGGCGCTGCGAGTACTGAAGGAACGGGACCAGGCTCGGCTTCTGGAGGGTGAAGAGCCATTTCCCCACATACCCCTTGGCAGCGGCCGCCTCGGCGGCCGCGCCGCGGACCCACTCGGGCAGACCGGCGAGGTCTTCCTCGCTGCCGAGCACCATCTCGAACCTGTTCGTCTCCTTGAGGAGGTTCTCGGCGAACTGCAGCGAGAGGACGGAGAGCTCCTTGTTGATCTCCCGAAGCTTCGCCTTGTCCTCCCCGCCCAGGGCGGCGCCGTTGCGCACGAACCTGCGATAGTGCTCCTCGAGCAGGCGCTCCTGCTCCCTGGTCAGGCCGAGGTCGGCGCGCCTGTCGTAGACCGCCTTGAAGCGCTTGAAGAGGTCCTCGTTGAGGATGATGTCGTCGCGGTGGGCCGAGAGCAGCGGCGCCGACTCCTTCGCGATCTCCTGCATCCCCTCGGTTGTCATCGACGAGTTGAGGCTGAAGAAGACCTCGCTGACCCTGCCGAGCAGATCGCCGCTGTACTCGACGGCCAGCACGGTGTTCTCGAATGTCGGCTCGGCGGGATCGGAGGCGATCGCCGCTATCTCCTTCTCGTGCCGGGCGATCCCCTCGGAGAAGGCCGGCATGAAGTGCTCTTCCCGGATCTTCGAGAAGGGCGGGACCCCGTAGGGGGTGTCGTACTCGGCGAAGAACGGGTTCTGCTGCTGTTGCTTCTGCGCGCAGGCGGCGATCGCCAGCACGGCGAGCAGCAGGACGAGGGTCTTGCGTCTGAACATCGCTGTCCTCCTGCAAAAGACGTGGAACGGCGAGTATATACCAGTCCGGGCCGGCATGGTAGGGGAATCTGCCGGGCGCTCTGCCGGACGCCGTACGAGTGCGCTCCACAAACCTGATCGCCCTAAGCGCATTTCCGCCAGTCGGTTAACATAATGTCACTCCCGGCGCCGGGAGTGACTGAGAGCCATCTGCATGGGGATGCCCCCGGCGCCCGCAGGGGTCCTGTACCGATTTTGGCGATCGACCCCGGACGCGCCCGAAGCGTTTTCCCGATCCAGCCGTCTCCCTCATGCCGGCGGACATCGCAGGAACAACGATTCGGTGATATATTCATAGTAGCCTCGGGGCTCTTATCGACAGATGTCTCTCAGGCCGGGAGGCTGTCCATGAAACGTGTCGCTATAGCCGCGTCTCTTCTGCCCGTTCTTTTCTCGCCCCTTGCCGCGCAGACTCCGATCTTCAGTCTCTGGGCGGACGAGGAGATGACCATCATGTCGGTACACGCCGATTCGTTCGAGACCTATTCGTTCTACGTCTTTCTCGCGCCGGGAGCGACGGGAGCCTTCGGCGCCGAGTACAAGCTGACGGGGGTCGAGGGTCACTTCTGCATCGAATCCCTTGCGAACACCTTCGTCTCGGGCTCGACGCTCGGCACCCCCTACGGCCCTCCGGGGATCAGCGTGCCGTTCACGAGCTGCCGGACGGAGACGGTCTGGATCTACCGCCACACGGTCCTCGTGCTGCCGCCGGTCATGAGCGGGGAGGTGCGCATGGACCCGCACGATGACACGGGGTTCCTCGGGATAGCGATTTGTCCCGAGCCCCGGCCGGCGGTCGAGGCCGGCATATACAATTACCTCGATGTCAACAATTACTGGTGCGAGGGTGAGCGCCCCGTCCTGCAGTCGGTCGAGGTCGTGGCGTCCGATTCCCTCGTCGCACATTTCTCCCCCTGCCCGGAACAGGTGTACGTCATCGATTCCGACAACTTCCTGCTGTACTCGAACTCGTCCCCCTCCGAGACGATACGGGTCTTTCCCCCCTCGGGAGCGGACTGCGCGACGCCGCTCGGGCTCGGGGGCGATCTCGTCCCGGACACCGAGTACACGCTCGAGGCGATCGACGTCTGCGGTCTGGGCTGGTACGGCGCCTGCTGCAACTCGTCCGGCGCCGTCTTCACGTGGTCGGGAACGACCTCCGTCGTCGAAACCGCGCCGATGCCGCTGACCCTCGAGCCGAACCATCCCAACCCGTTCAACCCCTCGACGCGGATCAGCTTCACCCTCCCATCAG
>JAQVGR010000062.1 GCA_028696635.1 Candidatus Krumholzibacteriia bacterium
GGGCCAGAGCCGGTCGAGGATCGGGCGCGACCTTCCCGGCCATCGCGACACGAGCTCCGAGGCCATATCGATCGAGGCGGCGAGCAGGATGAACCCGCCCGCCCCGCGCCCCTTGAGACGCCTGATGCGCCGAACCGCCGCGGGGCGGGCGGCGTCGCAGTGAAAGCCGTATATCGTGTCGGTCGGAAGCACGGCGACGCCGCCGTCCCGCAGGATGACGGCGAGCCGGGCGATCGTGACGGGATCGAACCTGCCGTTCAGCGGCGTTTCCATTGCTCCCGCATATCCTCGAGCGCCGCGCCGATCTTGCGGTCGCCGAGCGCGAGGATCTCGGCGGCCAGGACGGCGGCGTTCCTGGCCCCCGCCCTGCCGACGGCGACGGTGGCGACGGGGACGCCGGGGGGCATCTGCACGATCGACAGGAGTGCGTCGATCCCGTCCGGCATCCCGCTCGGAATGGGGATCCCGATCACGGGCCGCGTCGTCAGCGAGGCGATGAATCCCGGCAGGGCCGCCGCCATCCCGGCCCCCGCGATGAAAACCTGCGCGCCGCGCCGCGCGGCGTCCTCGATATATTCCCTCGTCGCCTCGGGGTTGCGGTGGGCCGAGGAGACCCGCAGCTCGCACCGCACGCCGAGCTTCTCGAGCTCGCCGAGACAGACCTCCATTACGTCGCGGTCCGATTCGCTCCCCATCAACACGGCAACCTGCAGTTCTGCGCTCACCGTCGGCTCCTTTCGATCATCCCTCCCGCTGCGCGGCACGCCCGGGTTCCAGCGCCCTCCATCCGATGTCCCTGCGGGCGAAGCACCCGTCGAACGATATCCGATCGACGCCGCCGTACGCCGCCTCGACCGCCTCGCGCAGGGTCGGCGCGACCGCCGTCACGCCGAGCACCCGGCCGCCGGCGGTCACCGTCCTGCCGTCCCGCAGGGCGGTGCCGGCGTGGAAGACCAGGCAGCCCGCCCGCTCGGCCTCTTCGATACCCGCGATCTCGCGACCCTTCACGTATTCGCCGGGGTACCCGCCCGAGGCGATCACGACGCAGGCGCACGACTCGTCGCTCGTCTCGAAATCGACGCTCTCGAGGTTCGCGTTCGTCGCCTCGTAGAGGACCTCGAAGAGGTCGGTGCGGAGCAGCGGGAGGATCGCCTGCGTCTCGGGGTCGCCGAACCGGCAGTTGTACTCGAGCACCTTCGGCCCCTGGGGGGTCAGCATCAGGCCGAAGTAGATCACGCCGGCGCCGGCTATCTTCTCCGCCTGCATGCCGCTGAGGGTCGGCTCGATGATCTCGATCCGGATCTTCTCCTCGAGCCGGCGATCGAGCGCCTCCACGGGGGCGTACGCGCCCATCCCCCCCGTGTTGGGCCCCGTATCGCCGTCGTGCGCCCGCTTGTGATCCTGCGAGGGAGGGAAGAGCCGGTAATCCCTTCCGTCGAACACGACGAGCATCGAGAGCTCGGGGCCCTCGAGAAACTCCTCGACGACGACCCGCTCGCCGGCGACGCCGAACCTGCGCTCCCTCATGATCGCTTCGATCGCCTCGCGCGCCTCCCCCGCCGTCCGGCAGATGACGACGCCCTTTCCCGCGGCGAGCCCGTCCGCCTTGATCACGAACGGCGGCGTCCCCGCGCCGACGGCGCTCTGCGCGGCGCAGTGATCGTCGAATGCGCTGTACCGGCCGGTCGGGATGCGGTATCTCGACATGAACTCCTTGGCCCACACCTTGCTGCCCTCGAGCAGCGCCCCCTTGCTGTCGAACCCGAATATCCGCTGCTTCTCCCGCCGGAACAGGTCGACGATCCCCCGTACGAGCGGTTCCTCGGGGCCGACGACGGTCAGGTCTATCTTCTCCCGTCGGGCCAGGTCGAGGAGCGCCGCGTGGTCTCCCGTCCCCAGAGGCACGCAGCGGCCGATCCGGGAGATTCCCGCGTTGCCGGGGGCGGCGTACACCGTCTCGACGAGGGGAGACCGGGCGAGGCTCCACGCGAGGGCATGTTCCCTTCCGCCGCCTCCCACGATAAGCACCTTCATCGGAATTCTCTCCTTCTTACGGTACGAGCGTCATGCGTACAGCAGCCTGAGATCGTCGATCCGGCGCGCGATGCCGACGGCATGGGGGCAGACCGCCCGGCAGTTTCCGCACGACCGGCACGCCTCCACCCCGCGGCCCCGTTCGATCTCCCGGTACGCGTCGCGCGCCCGCGCGAAGTCGCTGTACTGGGCCGCGTACATGTGCGCGCGCATCATGGCGGGGATGTCCGCGCCCGCGGGGCACGAGGCGACGCACGCGCCGCACTGGCGGCAGAATCCCAGCCCCGTCTTGAGGTCGCAGTCGCGCAGCAGGCATTTCTCCTCTTCGGTATACTCGAGACCGTACGCGACGGAGAAATCCTCCCGCATGTGCTCGAAGCTGGTGAATCCGGGGATCGCCGTGTGCACCTCGGGCATGCGGAGCACCCACTTGAGCGAGGCCGTATTGATGATCGATCCGCTGTACTCGTTCGTCTCGGCGGGGAGCGGGAACCGCCGGCCGCCCGCCTGCGTCTTCATTGCGACGATCCCGACGCCGGCTTTGGAGGCGGCGCGAATCGCCCCGATCAGATCGGCGTAGTCGGCCATCGTGACGTTAATGACCGTCAGCACCACGTCGTACCGCCCCGTCCCGGCGACCGCGCTTATCACCTCGGGCATGTTCTTGTGGGTCGAGACCCCGGTGAAACGCGTCTTGCCGCTCCTGCGTATCTCCTCCATCGCCCCGTGTATCGCCTCATCGGCGACCAGTTCGGCCGAATCGACGCTGTGCACGTACAGGATATCGACATGATCGGTCCGGAGCCGTCCGAGGCACTCGTCTATCTGCGCGAGCATCTTCCGGCGCGTGTCGGCGGGAGCGTCCCCGCGCCGCGTATCGGGAGCATAGATCTTGGTCGCGATGACGACTTCGTCGCGCACGCCGAGCTCCTCTATCACGCGGCCGACCATCTCCTCGTTCTTCCCCCCCTGGTAGACGGCGGCCGTGTCGAAGTACCGCACGCCGATCCCGTACGCCGCGCGGACCACCTCGGGGTTCTCGGCCGTCATCACCCCCATGCCGACTATCGGAAGCTCGAGCCCCGTCTTCCCGAGCACCCGCGTGATGATTCTCCCGCCCCGCCGCTGCGACGTGTCCGCCGGCGCGGGCGATTCCTGTGCCGCCGTTCGTCCGGCGGGGATCCCCGCCAGTCCCGCCCCGACGATCCCCGCGGCGGCGGTCGCCATGAAATCCCGTCTGGTGATCCCGGTGATCCGTTCAGCCATCGGTCCCTCCCTGCCTGTATGCTCCTGCCCGGCTCCGTGCCGGCGAGCGTAGCACACATCGCCGGGAGCTGTGAAGACCGAACGATTGTCGGGAAGCGGTACCGGACAGGCCTGAGATCGATTCGCGGCGCCGCGCGGATCAGGCCCCGTCCGGGACGATGTGCGTGCCGGCGTCCGACTGGCAGGCCTCGCGGAGCTGGGAGGCGTGCGCGATGATCGCCTCGCTCCCGCCGCCGCCGAGAAAATCGATGGAGGCCCTGATCTTCGGCCCCATGCTCCCCGCGGGGAACTCGTACGCCTCGTACAGCGCGCGTATCTCGGAGAGGGTCGCGCGCTCGAGCGGCTTCTGCTCCGGCGTGCCGAACTTGACGTACACGCGGTCTATGTCGGTGAGGATGATCAGCCGCTCGGCGCCTATGTTGGCGGCGAGCACCGACGCGGCGCGGTCCTTGTCGATGACCGCTTCGACGCCGGTCAGCATCCCGTTGCTGCGCACCACGGGGATCCCGCCGCCGCCGACCGCTATCACGACGACCCCCTGTGAGAGCAGGCGGGATATGATCACCGCCTCGACTATCTCGATCGGCGTCGGGCTGGGAACGACGCGGCGCATCCCCTTCCCCGCCGGATCTTCCTTCATGATCCAGCCCTTCTCGCTCCGCAGGGCCCGGGCCTCCTCCGGGGTGTAGAACGGGCCGATCGGCTTGGTGGGACGCTCGAAGGCGTCGTCGGAGGCGGAGACGACGACCTGCGATACGATCGACACGGTCGGCGCGTCGATCCCGCGCGCGCGGAGCACATTGCCGAGGATCTGCTGGATCATGTACCCGATCCCCCCCTGGGAATCGGCGCCGCAGACGTCGAGCGGCATCGGCGGTATGCGGTCCTTGGCCGCCTCGTTGCGCTCGAGTATGTTGCCCACGATCGGTCCGTTGCCGTGGGTGACGATGATCCGCCTGCCCGAGGCGATAAGGTCCGCCACCTGCTCCATCGAGTGAGCCGTGACGGACCGCTGCTGTTCGATCGTCCCCGATCCGTCCGACGGGATCAGGGCGTTCCCGCCCAGGGCCACAACGTCTATGCCGCCGGCCACAGACACCTCCCCTGAAAACGCGTCCTCCGGCGGAGCATTCCGCTCCGCCGGAGGCACAGCCGCTGATCAATCGTTCAGATGACTTCCTCGATCTTCTTCAGGGCCTTTCTGATGTTCTCCTGCGAATTCGCGTAGGAGAATCTCAGATACCCTTCGCCGTACTTGCCGAAGCTCGTCCCGCTCAGGCCGGCGACACCGGCCTTTTCGAGCAGGTACTCCTCGAGCTCCTTCGACTTGCGGCCCGTCCCTGTTATGTTGGGGAATACGTAGAAGGCGCCCTTGGGTTTCAGGCACCTGAACCCCTTGATCCTGTTCAGGCCTTCGACGATAAGGTCGCGCCTCGCCTTGAACTCGGCCATCATCTTTCTCGACTCGTCCTGCGGTCCGGTGATCGCCTCGATCCCCGCCATCTGCGTGAACGAGCAGGTGCACGAGTTGCTGTTCGTCTGCAGCTTGGCGATCTCCGCGGCGAGATCCTTCGGCATGGCGGCGTATCCGAGCCGCCATCCGGTCATCGCGTACGTCTTCGAATGGCCCTCGAGGAGGATCGTCCGATCCTTGACCTCGGGATAGTCGTAGATGCTCACGTGCTTCCCGTCATAGACCATCTTGCTGTAGACCTCGTCGCTGAGGATCCATGCGTCGTGCTTCTCGGCGAGCTCGGCGATACCCTTCATGTCCCCGGCGGTCAGGATCCCGCCGGTGGGGTTCTTGGGAGTGTTGACGATGATCAGCTTCGTCCTGTCGTTGACGAGGGAGCGCATCTCGTCGAGATCGAAGGAGAAATTTTTCTCCTCGCGCAGGGGGATCGGCACCGGCTTCGCGCCCACGAAATTGATCACCGACTCGTAGATCGGGAACCCCGGGTTGGGATAGATCACCTCGTCCCCCTCGTCGACGAGGGCG
This sequence comes from Candidatus Krumholzibacteriia bacterium, assembly GCA_028696635.1. GTDB lineage: Bacteria > Krumholzibacteriota > Krumholzibacteriia > Krumholzibacteriales > Krumholzibacteriaceae > JAQVGR01. The sequence continues at coordinate 5,300 of JAQVGR010000062.1, forward strand.
AGGATCGAAAAGAACAGGATCGGCTTGGCACCCGGCGTGATCACGATGTTCTCGGGGGACACCTCGAGGCCGCGATCGCGCGTGATGAACTCGGCGAAGACCTCTCGCGCCTTCGGCAGACCCGCGGAGGGATTGTAGTGGGTGAACCCCTCGTCGAGCGCCTTCTTGGCCGCCTCGCGGATATTGGACGGCGTGTCGAAATCCGGCTCGCCGATCTCGAGGTGTATCACCTCGCGACCCTTCGCTTCCATGGCCTTCGCGCGGGCGAGGACCTCGAACGCCGTCTCGGTCCCGAGTCTGCTCATCCGTTTCGCCAGCATTGCTCCTCCTCGCGAACAGGTATCGCCCGCACGGGGCGGCTCTTCCGATATACCATACGGATAGTAAGTATGGCGGCGCCGTTTGTCAAGCATGGTAATACGGCCGGGCGCGCCCCTCGCCCGGCCTCTTTACTGCCTTGTCCGGCAACGGGCGCGGTAGTACCATTGATCCATGAGAATCGCGATCCGGACAGCCGCCCTCATCATCCCGGCCTGCCTGATCTCCCCCTGCCTGCCTGCCGCGCCCGCTCATTCCCGCGCCTGGCATGTCAACGCCTCCGGCACCGGAGACGCGCCGACGATACAGGCCGCCGTCGACTCGGCCGGTCCGGGGGACGAGATCGTCGTCGCGCCGGGGATCTATACCTGGACGCAGCAGGGTCATACGGGGGAGTACGGGATGATCTTCTTCGACCGCGGCGTCGGCGGGTTCACCCTGCGCGGCGAATCGGGACCCGGGGCGACGATACTCGACGCCGAGCATCAGGGGCGCGTCATGTTCGTGATGGCGTACAACGATCTCGTGATCGAGGGGTTCACCTTCCGGAACGGCAGGGCTCCCCTCGACTACGACTCGGGAGGCGCTCTGATCGGACATCTCTCCGGCCCGGCGATCAGGAATTGCGTGTTCACGGGGAACACCGCCCAGAACGGCGGGGGACTCTGGTACGGCGGCGTGAGCGCCCCGCTGATAGAGGACTGCGCCTTCATCGACAACCACGCGGTCAACGGCGGCGGGATCTGCCTGGTGAACAGCTCGACGGCGGCGCGCATCGCCCGGTGCCTCGTCGCGGGAAACACGGCCGCCGACCGGGGGGGCGGGATCTTCGTTTACCACTACGCCGCGGAGATCGAGGACTGCACCATAGCCGAGAACGAGGCGGGCGCTGCGGGCGGAGGACTGTGCGCGCAGCTCGCCTACCCCTCCGGCATCGACCGCTGCACGATCGCCGAGAACGAAGCCCCGGCGGGGGGCGGGATCTTTTGCATGTACGGCTCCGACCTCTCCGTCCTGCGCAGCGTCATCGCGCGGACCGGCCGGGGCGGTGCGCTCGGCATGGAGGACGGCGGCGCCCTGGAGGTCGGATGCTGTTTGCTCTACGAGAACAGCGGGGGCGATTCGCTCCCCGCCGGAGCGCTGGACGCCGGGTACAATCACGTCCTCGATCCGCAGTTCTGCGGCATCAGGGGATCGCGGAACTGGACGGTCCAGGAAGACTCCCCCTGCCTTCCGTTCAACCACCCCGAAGGACTCTCCTGCCAGCGCATCGGGGCCTGGCCGGCCGGCTGCGGCCCGGTCGGCGCCGGACGGGCCACGTGGGGGTCGACCAAGAAGAGACACCGCTAGAGCTGAGAGCACGGCCGGCGGACCGTCAGTGGATCGAGGCGAGGTAGCGGGCTATCTCGCGGCGCACTTCCTCGCGCACCTGCGCCCCCCCCTTGCTGGAGAGCTTCTGAAGGGTCATGCGGTCGACGTAGCGCACGTGTATGAACTTGCGCAGCGCTGTCACGGGGATCTTGCAGGGGTTCATCAGGAGGTTCAGCGGGACGTCCTTGTTCGAATGCCCGGTGAAGAATTCGCGGCGCCCGGCCACCAGCGAGAGGACCCGCATGGAGCGGCAGCGGGCGGCGATCAGGGAGACGATCCCGGGCTTCGAACACGCCTTGGGATTGTTCAGCAGCGAGACGAGGAAGGTGTCGTTGTCGATATACGAGAGGACCATCGCACGGTAGCTCAGGCCCCTGTCGAGGGTCTGCATCGTCCAGTCGATGTCGACCGGCATCCCGTCGTCGCCGACGAAGGCGCTCCGGGAGATGCGGGACAGATCTATCCGCATCAGCTTCCCGTCGAAGGTGAAGCCGCTCGAGTCCCTGATCACCTCGATCTGCGCGCGGGAGGGGATCATCATCTCGATGACGCCGTCACCGGCGTTGCAGACGTACAGGTACAGGCAGCTCGGCAGGTCGGGGGTCCGCCCTCCCTTCGCCAGTTCGGGATGAGTGAGGACCCCGCGGATCACCGAAGCGCCGGTGCGCAGCTGCGGGAGCGAATGGGTCTTCCCCTCCTGGCGCTCGAGCATCTCGG
>JAQVGR010000063.1 GCA_028696635.1 Candidatus Krumholzibacteriia bacterium
GCGGATCGTCGGACGCCCCGGCTCGCAGAGGCGGTTCGACGCCACACCCGACGACCATGGGCATATCAGGTGCCGGAGGTGTGGGAGGGTCGACGACCTCGACGCCCCGGCCGCGCGCGCAGTGGACGGCGCCGGATCGGCAGAGCGGATCGGGTACATCGTCCTCGAGCGGCATCTCGACCTGGTCGGGATCTGCCCCGCCTGCCGCATGAAGGAGGAGCGCGATGGCTCGTAGGCATCGCCGCGGCGGGCCGCTCCACCGCGCCCTGGAGGCGCTCTATTCCCGGTACGACAGCCGCGAGTACGCCGATTCCGATCCGATCGCCTTCCTCTACCGCTACGCCGATCCCCTCGACCGGGAGATCGTCGCGCTGGTCGCATCCTCGCTCGCCTTCGGCGGCGTGAGGCAGATCGCCGGCTCGATCGCAAAGGCCCTCGCGCCGATGGGGACCTCCCCGAGGCGGTACCTGCTGGATGCGGGCGGCCGGCGCCTGCGCCGCGACTGCGCCGGGTTCAGGCACCGCTGGGCCGACGGGGCCGACCTTGCCGCGCTCCTCGAGGGAGCGGGCGAGGCGATCCGCGCGCACGGGTCGCTCGGCGAGTGCTTCCTCGCCGGGCTGGATCCGGAGGAGGCGGACGTCGTGCCGGCGCTCGAGCGGTTCGCCGCGACGCTCCGGAGCGCCGGGCGCGGCGCCGGCGAGAGCCTTGTCCCCGATCCGTGCCGTCGAAGCGCCTGCAAGCGGCTCAACCTCATGCTGCGCTGGATGGTCCGCAGCGACCATATCGACCCCGGCGGATGGGACCGCGTGCCTCGCTCGAAGCTCGTCGTCCCGCTCGACAGGCACATGCACCGGTTCGGGCTGCGTCTGGGCCTGATCGACCGCGGCCAGGCGGACCTGAGGGCCGCGCGCGAGCTCACCGCCGCCTTCCGCGCGATGGAGCCCGAAGACCCGGTCAGGTACGACTTCGCGCTGACCCGGCTGGGGATACGGCGCGACGACGACCGCGAGGCGCTCCTCGCCCGGCTCGAAATCCCGGGCGTCGCGAAGGCGGCCGAGGAGAACTGACATGACGGATCTTCTCAGAGAGATACTGGCCGGGATATGGGAGACGACGCGCGAGATGTCTCCGTTTCTTCTCTTCGGGTTTCTCGTCTCGGGGATACTGTACGTCTTCGTCAAGCCCTCGCTCGTCGAGCGGCATCTCGGCGGCCGCGGAGTCGCGCAGGTCTTCAAGGCATCGCTGCTCGGCGTCCCGCTGCCGCTCTGTTCGTGCGGGGCGATCCCCGTCGCCGCCTCTCTGCGGCGGCACGGGGCGGGGAAGGGGGCGACGACCTCGTTCCTCATCTCGACCCCGCAGACCGGGGTCGACAGCATCATGGTCACGCTGAGCCTGCTCGGCCCCGTATTCGCCCTCTTCAGGCCGCTCTTCGCGTTCGTCAGCGGGATCGCCGGCGGCGCTCTGGTCAACCTGCTCGATCCGCGCGAGGGATCGGGAGCGGAAGACGAGCGGCCGACATGCCTCGGCTGCGAGAGCGGCGAGGGGCACGGAGAAGGGATCGGGGGCGCCCTGCGGTACGGATTCCGCACCCTGCCGCGCGACATCGGCAGGGCCCTGATCGTCGGCGTCGTGATCGCCGGAGCGATCGGCGCCCTGATACCGGACGATTTCTTCGCCTCGATCCTCGGCGGCGGGATCGTCGCGATGCTCGTCATGATGGCGATCGGCATACCGGTCTACGTCTGCGCGACGGCCTCGGTGCCGATCGCCGCCGTCCTGATGGCCAAGGGAATCTCCCCGGGCGGCGCCCTCGTCTTCCTCATGACGGGCCCGGCGACCAACGCGGCGACGATCCTCACCGTGATACGGGTGATGGGCCGGCGGACCGCGGCGATATACCTGGGCGCGGTGGCCGTCTGCGCGATCGGCGGCGGGCTCCTGCTCGACGCGATATTCGAGGCGGGGGCGGGAGGGGCGGCTGCGGGTCATCACTGGATGCTTCCCGGCTGGGTCAAGAGCGCGAGCGCGGCGGCGCTCGTCCTCGTGATCGCCGGATCGTTCCTGCGGACGCGCGGAGGGGACGCCTGCCGGGCGGCGCCGGAGGGAGAACGGCCGCCGGGAAGCGCTGATGAATCGCCGCCGGGGCGGAACGCCCCGGGGCTTGAAGCATACAAGGAAATGGTGTAGGCTCGAACAACCGATCCAAGGGAGGTCAGATCGATGTCACTCAAGGGCACGCGGACCGAGAAGAACATCCTTACCGCATTCGCCGGCGAGTCCCAGGCGCGCAACAGGTACACCTATTTCGCCAGCCAGGCGAAAAAGGAAGGGTACGTGCAGATCAGCCACATCTTCGAGGAGACCGCCGACCAGGAGAAGGAGCACGCCAAGCGTCTCTTCAAGCTCCTCGAGGGGGGCGAGGTCGAGATATCGGCGGCCTTCCCCGCGGGGAAGATCTGCTCCACCCGTGAGAACCTGCTCGAGGCGGCCGGCGGCGAGCACTACGAATGGAACGAGATGTACCCGGGATTCGCCAGGGTCGCCCGCGAGGAGGGGTTCGGGGAGATCGCGGAGATCTTCGAGGCGATAGCGGTTGCCGAGAAGCAGCACGAGAAGCGCTACAACGGCCTGCGCGCCAACATAGAGAACGGCACCGTGTTCAGGAAGCCGAAGCCGGTCGTCTGGCGCTGCCGCAACTGCGGCTACCTGCATTCGGGGGATGAGGCGCCGGATCAGTGCCCCGCCTGCGCCCATCCGCAGGCGCATTTCGAGCTGCTCGCCGAGAACTGGTGAGCGGATGAAAACCGGGGGCGGACCGGCGACCGGCCGGCCCGCAACAGTATCGATCAGGGAGGTTCGGAAATGGCGAAGAGGCTCGAGATCTACAAGTGCGACGTGTGCGGCAACATCGTCGAGGTCCTCCACGGCGGCGCCGGCAAGCTCGTCTGCTGCGGCCAGGAGATGAAGGTCTTCGAGGCGAAGACCGCCGACCAGTCGACCGAGAAGCACGTGCCGGTGATCGAGAAGGTCGACGGCGGGTACAAGGTCGTCGTCGGCAGCACCCCCCACCCGATGGAGGAGAAACACTGGATCGAGTGGATCCAGCTGATCTCGGGGGACACCTCGTGCCGGGCGTTTCTCAAGCCGGGCGACAAGCCCGAGGCCTTCTTCAAGTGCGACCTGAAGAACGTCTGGGCGCGCGAGTACTGCAACGTCCACGGGCTGTGGAAGAAGGAGTAGACGGAGATGGTACCGGAGAAGATCCAGAAAGCGTTCAACGAGCAGATCATGCACGAGACCTTCTCGGCCTGGCTCTATCTCTCGATGGCTGCCTGGCTCGAGTCCGAGGGTCTCGAGGGGATGGGGCAGTGGATGCGCGTGCAGACCCAGGAGGAGCTGACGCACGCGATGAAGTTCTACAACCACATCCTCGAGCGGGGCGGGAGCATGGAGCTGCTCGCCATCGAGAAACCGCCGGCGAAGTGGGACTCCCCGCTCGCCGCGTTCGAGGCGGCGCTCGAGCACGAGCGGTTCATCACCGGCAAGATCAACGAGCTGATGTCGCTCTCGATCAAGGAGAACGACTTCGCCTCGAAGACGATGCTCCAGTGGTTCGTCGACGAGCAGGTCGAGGAAGAGGACAACGCGACGCGGAACGTCCAGAATCTCGGCATGATCGGCGGCAGGGGCCAGGGGATGCTGATGCTCGATCGCGAGATGGGACAGCGGACCTTCGTCTATCCCCTCGCCGTCGCGAGCCCCTCCTCCGGCGGCGAGTGACCGGTATCGGCGCCGGACGACCGGCGGTCTCCGGCGCGGCGCTTCGGGTACGGGGGGGAGCGGATGCTTCCCCCCGCGACGTTTTTCCGCCGTCCGTTCCCGGAAGGAGCCGGTCATGAAGAGCGAAAAGGCCGTGCAGGTCATAATCGGAGGCGAGGCGGGACAGGGTCTCGCAACCGTCGGGCGCCTTCTGTCGCTGATCCTCGTGCGGCTCGGGTACCGGATCGTCGTGACGCAGAGCTACATGTCCCGGATAAGGGGGGGCCACAACACCTTCGCGATCAGGGTATCCCCCGGGGAGATCGCCGCCCCCGTCGAGCCGATCGACGTGCTCGTCGCGCTCACCCCCGAGACGGTCGACCTGCATCGGGGCGATCTGACCGAAGACGGCCTGATCGTCGGCGACGCCTCGTTCGTCGAGAAGCGGAAGGGGTGCGCGGCGGTCCCCTTCGGCGAGATCGCGCGGGAGCAGCATGTCAACACCGCCGCCGTCGGGTTGCTCTGCTCGGTCCTCGGGATCGGGCTCGATATGGCGGAGGCGCTGGTCGACGAGACATTCAAGAAGAAGAACGAGCAGGTGATCGAGGAGAACCTCGCCGCGCTGCGCGGCGGGTACGAGTGGGCGGAGCAGCGGGAAGAGATCCATCGCCCCCTGCCGGCCCCGCGGCGGCGGGAGAAGCGTCTGATGATGAGCGGGAACGAGGCGATCGCACTCGGGGCCCTCTCGGCCGGGGTGCGGCTGTGCGCCTTCTACCCGATGACCCCGTCGACCTCGATCCCCCTGACGCTCATATCGGCGGCCGGCGAGGCGGGGGTCGTCGTCGAGCAGGCGGAGGACGAGATCGCCGCGATCAACATGGCGATCGGCGCTTCGTACGCCGGCGCCCCGGCGATGGTCGCGACCTCGGGGGGCGGGTTCGCCCTGATGATAGAGGGGGTCAGCCTCGCCGCGATGACCGAGACGCCGGTCGTCGTCGTCGTCGCCCAGCGCCCCGGCCCCGCGACGGGCCTGCCGACCCGCACCGAGCAGGCCGATCTCGAGATGGTCCTCTACGCGGGCCATGGCGAGTTCCCCCGCGCGATCTTCGCCCCCGGCGACGTCGAGGAGTGCTTCTACCTCGCGCGGCAGGCGTTCGAGACCGCCGAGCACTACCAGGGTCCCGTCTTCGTGCTCACCGACCAGTTCCTCGCCGATTCGGCGAGGGCGGTGAAGCCGTTTCCGGTGGAGGAGCTCGAGCAGGTGCGCCCCGGCGCCGATCCGGACTCGGTCAAAACCCCCTACCGGCGGTACGAGATCACCGGCGACGGGATATCGCCGCGGCTGCTCCCCGGAGCGAGCGACCACCTCGTCGTGGCCGGCAGCGACGAGCACACCGAGGACGGCCATCTGACCGAGGATCTCGGGGCGAGGCTGCGGCTCGCCGACAAGCGTCTTCGCAAGGGGCTCGGCCTCTCGCGCGAGACGATCGCCCCGTCGTACGCCGGGGACGCGGAGCCCGAGGTGCTTCTCGTCTGCTGGGGCTCGGTCAAGGGAGCGGCGCTCGAGGCGGCCGGGCGGCTGCGCGACTCTGGGACGGCCGCGGCGGTACTGCATTTCTCCCAGGTGTGGCCGCTCGACCCCGGCCGGTTCCTCGACCGGCTGCGCGGCCCCGCCCGCGTGATCGCGGTCGAGGGGAACGCCACGGGGCAGCTGGCGCGCCTGATCCATCGCGAGAGCGGGTTCGAGATCCCCGAGCGGATCCACCGGTACGACGGGCTGCCGATCACGCCGGGGTACATCCTCCGGTCGATGGAGGGTTGAGCATGGCGACCATCGAAGAATTCGGCGAGTACGAGACGGCATGGTGCCCCGGCTGCGGGAACTTCGCCCTTCTCGAAGGGCTCAAGCAGGGGCTCGCCGCGTCGGGGCGCAGGCCGCGCGACCTGCTCTTCGTGAGCGGGATCGGCCAGGCGGCCAAGGCCCCGCACTACCTCAACGCGAACGTGTTCAACGGCCTCCACGGCAGGGCCCTGCCCGCCGCGACGGGGGCGAAGCTCGCAGACCCGCGGCTGACCGTCATCGTCGAGAGCGGGGACGGGTGCTGCTACGGGGAGGGGGGGAATCATTTCCTCGCCGCGATCAGGCGCAACGTGGACCTCACGATGATCGTCCACGACAACATGATCTACGGCCTGACGAAGGGGCAGGCGAGCCCCACCTCGCAGCGCGGGCACGTGACCAAGGCGCAGCCCGGAGGCGCGGCCGCCGAACGGTTCGATCCGGTGAGCGCCGCCATCGCGCTCGGCGCGGGATTCGTCGCGCGCGCCTTCGTCGGCGACACGGAGCATCTCGCGCAGATGGTCGCAGAGGCGATCGCGTACCGCGGGTTCTCGCTCGTCGACGTCTTTCAGCCGTGCGTGTCGTTCAATCGCGTGAACACCTTCGCCTGGTACAAGAAGCGATGCTACCGGCTGCCCGCCGAATACGATCCGTCCGACCGCGAGGCGGCCCTTCGCCGGGCCGGCGAATGGGGGGACCGGATCCCGATCGGAGTGCTCTGCCGCGCCGATCGCCCCGTGTTCGAGGATTCTATACCGGCGCTCTCGGCGGGGCCGCTGGCCGGCAGGGAGGTCGACCGGAAAAAGCTCTCACAGTTCCAGCGGCGGTTCGGGTAGAATCCTCCCGGCGAGCCGGCGCCGTGCCGCCGCGGCTCGCGGCGAACGGCCGGCAGGGAAGGAAGGTATCGGTATCATGAAGGCGTGCAGAGCGGTGAAGATCACCGATTCGGTCTACTGGGTCGGAGCGATCGACTGGGACCTGAGGAACTTCCACGGATATTCGACCGGACGGGGGACCACGTACAACGCATACCTCGTCATGGCCGACCGCATCGCGCTGGTCGACACGGTCAAGGCGCCGTTCATCGAGGAGATGCTCGCGCGGATCAGGTCGGTCGTCGATCCGTCGAAGATCGACTGCATCATATCGAACCACGCCGAGATGGATCATACGGGCGCCCTGCCGCGCGCCGTCGAGCTGATCGAGCCCGGCTCGGTCTACGCCTCGAAGAAGGGGGCCGAGGCCCTCGAGGCGCACTTCGGGCTGACCGATGTCGAGGCCGTGGAAGACGGCGGGACGATCGACCTCGGCAGCCATACGGTGACCTGCCTCGAGACGCGGCTGCTGCACTGGCCCGACAGCATGGTCACGCACGTGTCCCCCGACAGGGTTCTCTTCTCGCAGGACGGCTTCGGGATGCATCTGGCGTCGAACGAGCGCTTCGACGACGAGATCGACGACTACGTGCTCCTGCACGAGGCGGCGAAGTACTACGCCAACATCCTGATGCTCTACTCGCACATCGTGCGCAAGACGCTGGCGAAGATCGAGGAGAGCGGCCTCCCGATCGACGTCATCGCCCCGGATCACGGCCCCGTCTGGCGCTCGAAGATCCCCTGGATACTCGACCTGTACAACCGGTGGTCGGCGCGGGAGCTCAGGAAGAAGGCGGTCATCGTCTACGACACGATGTGGGACAGCACGCGGATGATGGCCCGCGCGATCGAGGACGGGCTCACCGAGGGGGGAGTGCACGTGAAGCTCTTCAACGCCACCGCGACGGGGCGGTCCGACATCATGACCGAGATGATAGACGCGGCGGCGCTCGTCGTCGGCTCCCCGACCCTGAACAATCACCTCTTCCCCACGATCGCCGACGTCCTCGTCTACCTGCAGGGGCTGCGGCCGACCGGGCTCGTCGGGGCGGCCTTCGGGTCGTACGGGTGGAGCGGCGAGGGGGTCCGCGTGATCGCCGGCATGCTCGAGGATATGAAGGTCGAGCTGGTGGGGG
>JAQVGR010000064.1 GCA_028696635.1 Candidatus Krumholzibacteriia bacterium
AGATGGCGTGCAGGTCGAAGCGCCGCTTTCCCCACTCGATATGCGCCACCGCCGCATTGAAGTACGCGGTGCGGGGGCCGTCGAGCGGCCCCCCGTCCCAGCAGACGAGCCCCTCGCCGTAGAAGAGGTTCTGGCGGCCGACGGTCAGTCCGAACGGCGTCCCGGCGATCTTCCTCCCCTGGAGGTAGAGGCTCTCCACTATCACCTCGTCGATCTCGAAATCCCCGTCCTCGTACCCGCGGTTCGACTTCAGCCAGTGCCGGTGCTCGTTGTTGAGCATGAGGTGCAGTCTCCAGTTCTCCGCCGGCCGAAAGTTCCCCCAGAGCTGGGACCGGACGCGGATAGAGCTCCAGTCGTCGGCGGCCTCGCTCGAGAGGTCGAATCCGTTTTCTATGTATTCCTGCCGCACGCGCAGATTGAAACCCCAGTCGAAGAGGCCGCGATCGACCTGCAGATCGGCGGCGGCGGATATCGGGACGAGGATCGCGGCGAGCGCGGCGGCAAGCGAACGAGCGGTCATGGCACTCCTTTCGACCGGCGGCTCTTCATTAACTGATTCAGCGGCATGACTGTAGCCGAAACCGTGTTTCGCATTCCAGACAAATATTGTATTATTATGTCAGCGGACTGCTGCGCCACACCCCACCGGCCGGCGCCGCAGCGCTTCCCGCTTGTGCTGACCAGACAGACATATCCGGCGCACCGGAAGGAGAGCATCGTGAGACGATTCGCCCCTGTAGCCGTTCTGCTGTTTTCCCTCGCTTCCGCCGTTCCCGTGACCGTGAGATCCGCCGCTGCCGGCGCCCCGGTCAATTCGTCCCTGCGGTTTCTCCAGGCGCAGCGGTCCGGGCCGCCGAGGGCCGCGGCGCCCGGCCGGGAGATCCTCGGCTCCGCCGGCGGCGAGACCGTCACCCTCACGGTGAAGTTCGATCACATCCTCTCCGTCTCGGAGATCGCCGGATACGAGGCCCGCGGGATCTCCTTCTTCCGCATCGACGGCGATGTCGCCCGCACGGGGACGATCTATCCCCTCGCCGCTCCCTGGTCCGAGGTCGAGGGGCTCGGCCAGAGCCGCGAGGTTTTGCGGATCGAGGCCGCCTGGCGGCCGGCGGTCTTCCCGACCCTCGACGTGTCGCGCCCCCAGGTAGGCGCCGATTCGGCCTGGACCGTCTCCGATCCGCTCGGCTGCCCGATCGCCGGAGAAGGAAAGCGCGTCGCCGATTTCGACACGGGGATCGACGTCTTTCACCCCTCGTTCTTCAACGCCGACGGCGACACCTTCGACTGGTACGACCTGGACACGAACGGCGCGTTCGATCCCGGCATGGACTACGTCGACCTCAACCGCAACGCGGCCTTCGACTACGGCGAAGTGCTCCGGCTGCGCGACGGGCACATCCTCGACTACGCCGCGGTCTGGGGAGGCGGCACGCCGGCCAACGCCGACAACGTCTACCAGACGTACTGGGACTGGATCTACGCCGACCTCAACTACAACTACCAGCGGGACTTCGGCCCGGCCGCCGGGTACGGCGACGCCGATCCGGGATTCGGCGAGCCGATCTTCATCGCCCTCGACGACAACGGCAACGGCGTCCTCGACATCGGCGAGCGGCTGGTGCAGCTCGGCACCTCGAAGATAGCAGCCACCGTCGGCGCCGGCCCGACCGAGTACGTGCGCGGAGTCGACCTCGCGTACTCCGAGGACGACGCGAACGGCCACGGCACCGCCGTGATGGGGATCGTCGCCGGCGGGACGCGCGGGAGGCACCGCTTCTGCGGGATCGCCCCCGAAGCCGAGCTGCTCGCCGGGTACTTCTTCAGCGGCGTGCCGATCTCCTACCTCGTCCCGTGGGCCCGCTCGCACGGGGCGGATGTGATGCTGTACGAGTTCGGCGGGTTCGTCTTCGATTTCCTCGACGGCTCGTCGCTCGACGAGGAGCTGATCGCGCTGGAGAACGAGACGATCATTCAGATCACCCCCTCGGGAAACCTCGCCAGGGGGAACAAGCACGCGATCGCCACCGTGCCGGCCGGCGGCGGCGCGGCGCTCCCCGTGACCGCGTCGCCGTACGGGGGCGATCTCTCCGCCCTCTGGTGGACGACGCTCTGGACGACCTCGATCGGCGATCTGTCCTTCACCCTGCAGAGCCCGCTCGGCGGCTCCATCGCCCTCTCCGGCGGGGACCAGTACGTGAACGCCTTCTACGTGTGGAGCGACACCGACACGAGCCCGCGCGGCACCTGCAAGCTCGACATCTATATCGACCGCAACACGAACGTTTCGGTCAACGGCCAGTGGCGGCTCGCCGTCGCCAACGCGACCGGCTCGGCGATCGAGGTGATCAGCAACGTCGCCGACGACCTCTCGTCGTGGGCGGGCGGAGCGGAGTTCACCGGCTACGCGACCAACGACCGGAACGTGACCTGGCCGGCGACGGCCGACAGCGCCTTCTGCAACGGCTCGTACTCGACGCGCGGGTTCGAGGGGTACGGCGGGGTCGGCGGCGGCTCGATCCCCGCGGGCGAGCTGAGCGCCTTCAGCGGGCGCGGCGCCCGCATAGACGGGAAGCACCTGCTCGACATCGTCTCTCCGGGGAACTACGACGTCTACTCGACGATGTCGCACACGACATCCAACAACTACCCGCTCGGCTCGTACCGGCAGTTCAGCGGGACGAGCGCGGCGGGACCGCACGTCGCCGCCGCGGCGGCGCTCGTGCAGCAGGCCTTCCCCGGCGCGAGCATGCACGAGGTCGAATGGCTGCTCGCCTCGCACGCCCTCGCCGACGGATTCACCGGCGCGGTCTACAACGACTGGTGGGGGTACGGGAAGCTGCGGATCCTCGGAGCGATCGGGGTGTGGACCGACGTCGAGGAGATGGCGGACGGACGGATGGCCCCGCGCCTGCTTCTCGACCGGAACTGGCCGAACCCGTTCAACCCGGTCACCTGGATCCCGTTCTACCTCCCCCGGGACGGGCAGGCGAGCGTGCGGATCTACGATGCGCGCGGCGGGCTGATCAGGACGATACGCGACACGTGGATGAACGGGGGGGCGCACAGCGTCCTCTGGGACGGGACCGATTCGCGCGGGCGCGGCGTCGCCTCGGGGGTCTACTTCTGCGTGCTCTCGCAGGGGGGCGAGAAGCAGACTCGCAAGCTTGTGCTGTTGCGATAGTTGAAAAAACGGTCCGGAGGGCGCGTAAAAATCTTGAGCCCCGGCCGGCGAAAAAATATAATTCGGTATCCCCTGAGGCGAAGGTCGGGACCTTCCGGGTAACCTCTGGGGTAGGGGAGGCGTGAGCAGGACACGTCTCCCCGCTTTATTGCCGCACCCGGCCGCACTCCTCGCTGTCCCGCGTCGGGGATATCTGCTATAATGAGTCGGATGATGAAACGATTTCTTCCCGCAGCGACTTCCATCCTTCTGACGGCGGTCATCTGCGCCTGCGCGGCGCGGGCCAGCGAGGTGCGCGTCACATATCGCTTCGACTCCCCGAGGATAGAGCCAGCGGGGGGCGGCTTCTCGCGCCTCGTCTTCCCCGCCACCGTGCAGGCGGGTCCGCGCGGAGAGCCGAGCCTCCCGTTCCGCGGGGCGGCAGTGCTGCTCCCCCCGGGCGAATCGGTCGCCGCGGTCCGTCTCGAGCGGCGCCGGTGGACCGCCATCGGCGAAGCGGTGCGTCTGTACCCGCGGCAGGACCCCGTGCCGGCCCTCGATCTCCCGATCGACGCGGGCGAGCGGCCGCCGCTGATACGCGAGGAGGTCTACGCCGCGGACCGGTGGATCAGCCCCCCCGACGGGCGATTCCGGACGCAGTACCTGTGCGGCCACCCGGTCGCCGCGGGGGCCTTTTCCCCCGCCGCCTGCAACCCGGGGACCGGCGAGGCAGGCTGGTACGCAGAGATCGAGATCGTGATCGAGACCGCCGCCTCGAGCGAGGCGGCCGATGCGCGCCGCCTGCTGAGGAACGATGAAAAGACGCTGGCGCGACTGGCCTCGCTGGTCGACAATCCGGAACGAGTTGAAGCGATCCCCGCCGATCCGCGGCGGGCCCCCGCAGCCGTGCAGTACGATCTCGCGATCATAACGCGGGAGATCCATCTCGACGAATTCACCGCGCTCGCGGAGTATTACGAGCGGCGAGGCGTGCGGACGATCGTCTCGCCGGTCGAGGAGATCGAGCCGGCATATCCGGGTCTCGACACGCAGGACGACATCCGCAGGCATATCGAGTTCCTCTATACCGCGCACGGGATCACCCACGTCCTGCTCGCCGGCGACAGCGACGGCGGCCTGAGCGACGTGCCGCACCGCGGTCTCTACCGCGCCGTGCAGTCGTCGGGGCTCTACGAGGACGAGGGGATCCCCGCCGACCTCTACTACGCCGCCCTCGACGGGAACTGGAACGGCGACGGCGACTCGCGCTGGGGCGAGCCGGGGGAGGACGACCTCTACGCCGAGGTCGCGATCGGCCGCGCCCCGATCGACTCGCCGGCCGAGATCGCCGCCTTCATCGCCAAGACGATCGCCTACCAGCAGACCCCCGTCGCATCGCAGTGCCGCTCGGCCCTGCTGCTCGGAGAGAAGCTCTACGAGAATCCGCTCACCTGGGGCGGGGACGAGATGGACCAGCTGATCGGTATGTGCGACGCCCACGGATTCGCCACGACCGGCCTGCCGCCGGGGTTCGACATCGCGAAGTACTACGACCGCGACCTCGGGAGCTGGTCGAAGGAATCGGTCTTCGCCGAGGTGAGCGCGGGGGTACACTGGCTCTTCCACTCGGGGCACTCGAACTACAACTACGTGATGCGGATGGTCTCCGGCGACGTCAATGCGACGAATTTCACCAATGACGGGATCGGCGCCACCTTCCCGATCGTCTACACATACGGGTGCATCGCGGGCGGGTTCGACTACAACGACTGCATCGGCGAGGCGATCGTCTCGGGGCAGACCTTCGCGAGCGCCTTCATCGGAAACTCGCGCTACGGCTGGTTCACAGAGGGGACGACCAACGGCCCCTCTCATCATTTCCAGCGCGAGTTCCTCGACGCGGTCTTCGGTGAGGGGATCACCACGCTCGGCGAGGCGAACGGCCGATCGAAGGACGAGACGGTCCCGTTCGTCGACCTCCCCGACGAGTACGAGCCGGGCGCCCACCGCTGGTGCTTCTACTGCCTCAACCTGCTCGGCGACCCGATGATGGACGCCTGGACCGACACGCCGACCGCGATGAGCGTGAGCCACGGGGGAACGATCGACCGGGGCGACACGGCGCTGGCCGTCTCGACCGGCACCCCCGGCGCGCGGGGAGCCCTTTCCTACGGCGGGGACTGCCTCGGCACGGCGCTCGCGGACGGGGCCGGCGGGATCCTGATCGTCCTCGCCCGGGCGATCCCCCAGGAAACGGATTCGCTCGACCTGGTCGTCACCGTGCACAACCGCCTCCCGTACGAGGCCCGCATCGCGGTCACCGATCTCACCGGCTCGGGGCCGCGCGCGCCGCGCCTCGCCCTCTTCCAGAACGTCCCGAACCCGTTCAACCCCGCGACGACGATACGGTTCACGGCCGCGCGCCCCGGGCCGGTCGACCTACGCGTCTACGACGTCGCCGGGCGGGAGGTCGCCCGCCTCGTCGACGGGCACCGGGACGCCGGAGCGCACGAGGTCCTATGGCGCGCAGAGGGGATCGCCGGCGGGGTCTACTTCTACGTCCTTCGCGCCGGGGGACGGACGATCAGCCGCAAGGCCGTGCTGCTGAGATGATCAAGGGGTCCAGCCGGATCTATATTGTCTAACAGGGAACGTGGCGACACGAAGGGGGACGGGAGAGATGGCGACGCACTTTGTCATCACCGACGCGGGGATCTCCGAGACGGATCAGGCACCCGGCCAGATCTCGGTCTATATCGCCCCCGGCGAGAGCGACGCGCCGGGTATCCGCGAGCAGTTTCACCTCGACGACTACGATTACTCGTCGACGCTCGACATCGACGAGGTGCCGAGAATGGACGTCTCGCCCGAGCGCGCTCTGATCATCTGGAAGAGACCGAGATCGTTCAAGCCGCACGAGGCGATCGAGCTCGGGGTATCCGTGGTCGGTCTCATCCTGACACGCGACCGGCTCGGGATCGTGGCGAACGAGGACGAGATCCCGTTCTCCTCGAGGGAATTCCGGGGCTGCCGGGACGTCGGGGACGTCTTCCTCAGGCTGCTCCTCCACACCATCCGGCATTACGTCGGGCACCTGAGGGCGATCAAGCAGATGAGCGTCGAGCTGGAGAAGAAGATCACCGTGTCGATGGAGAACCGGCACCTGCTCCGGATGTTCTCGCTCAGCGAGAGCCTCGTCTACTATATAGACGCGATCGAGGGGAACGGCGCGGTGCTCTCCAAGCTGCGCGGCGCCGCAAGCGATCTCGGGCTCACGCCGAAACAGCAGCAGTTCCTCGACGACATCATCCTCGAGAACAACCAGGCGGCGCGCCAGGCGGGGATCTTCAGCACGATCCTCAGCGGCCTCATGGACGCCCGCGGCACGATCATCAACAACAACATGACCGTCCTGCTGAAGAACCTCACGCTGATCAACATCGTGTTCCTCCCCCTGAACCTCATCGCGGGGATCTGGGGGATGTCCGAATGGACCATGGCGACGCGGGGGATCGACTGGAGGATCTCGTACGGGGGCATCACGCTGGGTCTGGCGGCGCTCGGCCTGCTCACGTGGGTCTTCGTCACGAGGCTGATAGAGGCGTCGACCGCCCGCTCGGCGAGAAAATCGACAGGCGAAGGCCCGGCGCGCCGGAACGGCTAACCGCCGGGCCCGGCGATCGCCCTCAGTCCTCGTCGTACACGTTCTTGAACCACCAGTACTGCGTGTTCGCCTCCTCCTCGCTCTCGAAGACCCCCATCAGGTCGCCGACCTCGAAGGCGAACTCGACGAAGGCCCTGCCGGTCGCCGTGACGATGCGGCCGTCTATGACCACGTCCTCGTCGACGATGATCGCGTTCTTGAAATACGCGGCGAGCTCGTCGAGGTCGTCGATCGAATCGCCGCCGCCGGTGCACTCCCTGCCGTCGAGCAGACCCGCCGCGGCGAGCAGCGCAGTCCCGCCGCAGATCGCCGCGATCGGGACCTCCCTCCCGGCGAGGTCCCGCAGGAGCCCGGCGAGCGTCTCGTCGCCGATCAGCGCCGCCGGATCGCCTCCGGGGATGATCAGCAGGTCGACATCGGCGGGATCGACGTCGGCCAGCGCGATGTCGGGGAGCAGGCGCTGCTTCTCCTCGCTCGTGACGGGGTCGAGGGAGGGACCGACGGCGACGATCTCCCCCCGGGACATCGCGAGGCAGGCGAGGACGATCTCGAACTCGGCGAAACCGTCGTAGTAGAGCACACAGGTCTTCGTCGCGCCCATATATCTCTCCTTCTACTCGCCGCCGAGCAGCTCCAGGACGTCGGCCGGCGGAACGAACCGTCCCTCGGGTATCTCGATGTTCTGCTAGATGGTTTTCGTGGTGACGACGCGCTCCTGCCCCAGCACACGGACCACCACCCGATGCGAGGTGAGCAGCCCGTCGACAACGCGGTAGTCTC
>JAQVGR010000065.1 GCA_028696635.1 Candidatus Krumholzibacteriia bacterium
GTGATCGACCCCGTCGAGCACGACGAGAGGGCCGACGATATCCTGGATCGTGTTGTATTCGGTAACCATCCGTCACTCCTTGCGCCCGGCCGGCCGCCCGGTCTCCGGCGCCGCCGCCGGGGCCTCGGCGCCGGGCTTCCCGCCGCCGGCGGCGGCGGTCTGCGCGGCTATCTCCTCGAGCAGCGTGTCGAAGGCGCCGGCGTCGTCCTCGCCGAGGTTCCGCATCCTCGTGATGCGCTCGCGGACGGGCAGATCGAGCAGCGCGCCGAGCGGCGCCCGCTTCTCTATCGCCCGCTCGCACGCGCGGTGCAGCTCGATTATCGCCTGCAGCATCCTGAACTGTTTCTGGAGCCGCGTGTACGCGTCGTCCGGATCGAACGCCGACTGATGGAGGAAATCCTCCCGGATGTGCTTTGACGTCTCCAGGACGAGGCGGTCGTACGCGGAGAGCGAATCGAGCCCGACCAGCCGCACGAGCTCCTTCAGCTCGGCCTCCTTCTGCAGGAGCCCCATCGCCGTCGTCCGCAGCCCGGTCCATTCCTCGGAGACATGTTCGCCGAAATAGTCGCGAAGGTTCTCGTGATAGAGCGAGTAGCTCGTCAGCCATCCGATCGCGGGGAAGTGCCGCTCGAAGGCGAGCTGGTCCTCGAGGGCCCAGAAGACCTTGACGACCTTCAGGGTCGCCTGCACGACCGGGTCGCTGAGGTCGCCGCCGGGAGGAGAGACGGCGCCGATCACGCTGAGCGTCCCCTGGCGGCCGTCGCTCCCGAGGCAGACGGTCTTCCCGGCCCGCTCGTAGAACTCGGCCAGACGCGAGGGGAGGTAGGCGGGGTACCCTTCCTCGCCGGGCATCTCCTCGAGACGGCCCGACATCTCCCGCATCGCCTCGGCCCATCTCGACGTCGAATCGGCGAGCACCGCCACGTCGTACCCCATGTCCCTGAAGTACTCGGCGATCGTGATCCCCGTGTAAACCGAGGCCTCGCGGGCCGCCACCGGCATGTTCGAGGTGTTGGCGATCAGCACGGTGCGCTCCATCAGCGGACGCCCCGTCGCCGGATCGACCAGATCGGGGAACTCCTGGAGCACGTCGGTCATCTCGTTGCCCCGCTCGCCGCACCCGACGTACACGATGATGTTGGCGTCGGACCACTTGGCCAGCTGGTGCTGGACGACCGTCTTGCCGGCGCCGAACGGCCCCGGCACTGTCGCGGTCCCCCCCTGGGATATCGGGAAGAACATGTCTATCACCCGCTGCCCGGTCACGAGCGGCTTCACGGGGAGGAGCTTGCGGACGATCGGCCGCGGGGTGCGGACCGGCCACCGGTGGAACATCCGCACCTGCTGCGCCTCGCCCCCCTCGGGGGCGATCTCGGCGATCACGTCGTCTATCGTGAATGTCCCCTTCTCCGGGGGTCTCGTCAGGGCGCCGCCCCGGAGGGTCGGCGGGACCATCACCCGGTGGACGATCAGCCCGGTCTCCCTCACCTCGCCGAGGATGTCGCCGACGTCCACGGTCGAGCCTTTCTTCAGGCCGGGATGAGGCGTGAACTCGTACCGGCGCTCGTGGTCGAGCCCCGGCACGTCGATACCCCGCGTGATGTAGTGCTTCGTCCGGCCGTAGATGACGTCGAGCGGACGCTGGATCCCGTCGTATATCGACTGGAGCAGCCCCGGTCCGAGCTCGATGCTCAGCGACTGGCCGGTGGAGACGACCTTCTCCCCCGGACCGAGCCCCGAGGTGTCCTCGTAGACCTGGATGAACGCCCTGTCGCCGTGCAGCTCGATGATCTCGCCGATCAGCTCGCGGTCGCTCACCCGCGCGACCTCGAACATCCGCGCATCGTCCATCCCCTCGGCGACGATGAGGGGGCCTGAGACCTTGATGATCCTTCCTGCGCCCATGATACGAAGCTCTCCTTGTCGTGCCCGCGTCCGGGCCGGCCGGGGCCTACCCTCCGGATCCTGAGATATCCTGACCGACGGCCTTGATGACCGCCTGGCGAAGCTCCTCGAATCCCGTGTGCTTCGCGCGCGGGGAGCCGTCCTCCCAGACCGCGCCGTGCACGTCGGGTATGATGCTGATCACCGGGAACATCCGTTCGCTTCGCCGGCGGATCAGGTCCCGGTACCGCTGGAAGACCTCCTCGGTGACGAGGACGACCTTGAAGCGGCGGCCCAGTATCTCCCGGTACTGCTCCGGGGTCAGCTCCCCCTCGTGCGTCTCGTAGGTGCGGCAGCCGAGGACGCGGAAGTACTCGATCGAATCCTCGTTGCCGATCACCGCTATGTCTTCGGACATGTCATCGTTCCTTCGCCGTCGATCTCACCCGTAGAGCTCCTCGACCTTCCCCGCGAGGATCTCCTCGGGGAGCCTGTTGATCGCCCCGACGAAGACGAGCCTCAGCGCGGTCCAGGCCCGCTCCCGCAGCTCGATCGAATAGAGGACCGGGGAGAGGTCGAAGAACCTCAGCCTCGCGTCGCCGAGCAGATCGAGCAGCCGCCCCAGCAGGATCGGATCGATCAGGCCGGCGGGGACCTGCGCGTCGAATCCCGACGCGCGCAGGGAGTGCCATCTCGTCGAGGCGAGCATCGAGAAGAACTCGTCGAGCGGC
Organism: Candidatus Krumholzibacteriia bacterium; assembly: GCA_028696635.1. Lineage (GTDB taxonomy): Bacteria > Krumholzibacteriota > Krumholzibacteriia > Krumholzibacteriales > Krumholzibacteriaceae > JAQVGR01. The sequence continues at coordinate 2,616 of JAQVGR010000065.1, forward strand.
TCGCCGAAGAGCCTGGCCAGCCGGGAGGCCTCGATCGTCCCTCCCGCGATCCATACCGCGGCGGGGGGGTCGGGACGGAGCGACGACCGGCGCAGCCGGACGAAGTTCTTGATGTTCGCCAGGTCTATCCGCAGGCGCGCCCAGTCGCGCGCCCCGCGCCCCGGGGCGACGCGCAGCAGGAAATCCCATTTCGCGTTCTCCCCGGCGTAGTCGAGCTCGGCCGGGGTCGCCTCCCCCGCCATCGCGGCGAGGCTGCCGTGCAGCTCCTTCAGCCAGGGGGGCAGGCCCGACGCGTCCCCGCTCTCGACCGCCGCCGAGATCGCCCGGGGGGACGCGAGGCCCGACGGCTCGAGGACCGCCTCGGCCCCCGTCATCCTTCCCTTCCATGCCTGGACGCAGTTGTCGAAATCATCCCCTGCGAGCAGGAAGAGGAGCGCGTCCCGGTCGGCGACGAGCGATCGGAGCAGGCGGCGGGACTCGGCACGTTCCGCCTCGATCCCCCGCTCGAAGTCGTGGACGGCGTCGACCCCCTCGAACGCGGGGAAGCGTTCGCGAACCGCGGCGAGCAGCTGCGGCGCCGGCGTGCGCGCGAGCCTGAGGTACCACGCGCGGTCGGGCATCTGCGACTCGATCGCGCGGAGCCTGGCGACGAGATATGTATAGTCGGCCGCCATGCCGCCTCAGTCTCCCCTCCCGCCGGCGAACAGGATCGCCGAGACATCCGGTTCGAGCCGCTCCCCGACCTGCCTGAAGAGCGTCTCGAGGGACAGGTCGACCGTCCGTTTCCCCTCTCTCAGCACGACCCCCCAGGTGAACGTCCCCTCGTCGCGGGCGACGGAGAACCGCGCGTCCCCCTCGAACGAGGCGCCGAGCTTCGCGAGGAAGGCGTTGTCGAGCAACCCTCGCTGCCCCGCGGCCGGGACGATCTCCTCGCGGCCGGAGACGGCGCGCGCGGCGACCAGGGAGACGAGCAGGTCGAGGTACTCCCCGCCGGAGAGCGCGCCGATCGTCCCCTTCGCCTCGTCGTAGAGATCGGAGAGGATCTCCCTCTTCTTCACGAGAGCGGCCTTGCGGAGCTCGAGCTCCTCGGCGACGATCAGCCGCCGCTTCTCGTCGGCGGCCTTCCGGCCGGCCAGCTCCTCGAGCTCCGAGCGCAGCTTCGCGGCCGCCGCCTCGTACCGCCCGGCGATCCGCCGCGCCTCGGCTTCGGCCTCCTCGATGACCCGGCGGACCGCCTCCGCCGAATCTTCGTCTATCTTGCCCAGTATCCGTTCTATCGACATCGCGTCTCTTCCGTCTCCGCGCCCCGCGCGGGTCAGCCGCCGAGCGATATGCGCTGCAGGAGCAGGATCGTCCCGAGCAGCCCGAGGACCGCGTACGTCTCGACGATGACCCCGAAGACCATCGCCTTGCCGACCTCTCCCGGCCGCTTCGCCACGAGGCTGCACCCGGCGGCGCAGACCTTCCCCTGGTAGATCGCCGAGAGGAGCCCCGTGATCCCCACGGGAAGTGCCGCGCCGAGGACGGCGAGCCCGTCGCCCACGGCGATCGATCGGGCCGCCTCGAGGGCCGGCATCTTGTTGATGATCATGAAGAGCGCCACGAGGCCGTAGATCCCCTGCGTGCCGGGGAGCGCCTGGAGGACGAGAAGGCTCCCGAACTTCTCGGGATCCTCGCTCACCACGCCGCTGGCCGCCTGCCCCGCGATCCCGGTGCCGAGGGCCGAGCCGGCTCCGGCGAGACCAGCCGCCAGCGCGGCGCCGAGGATGACGAGCATGAATCCGAGCATTGTCTCTCCTTCCTTGAGACGTCAGTCCGAATCCCTGAGAACGGAATACCTGCGTTCGCTCCGGAACGGCCGGAACTCCCTGCCGCCTCCGGTGAAGAACTTCGAGAAGAATTCGAGGTACTGCAGCCTGCCCGAATGCACGAACGCGCCGAGCGTGTTCACGGCGAGATTGAACAGATGGCCGCCGACGAGGACGGCGGCCATGGCCGCATACCCCGTGTACCACGGCAGCCCCGCGACCATCCGGGCGATGTCGTTCACCGCAAGCGCGATCGCGCTCGTGGCGAGCCCGAGGGCGAGCAGCCGCGCGTAGGAGAGCACGTCTCCGAAGTAGCCGACCACGTCGTAGAATTTCACCAGCCCCCCGAAGAACTTCCGCACCGGGGATCCCCACCGGCGCCCTCCGGTCATGAGGATCACGGCAGCCATGCCGAGCGCGGCGTATTTCGCGGCGGTCATGATCCCTCCGGGGACCTCTCCGCCCAGTATCCCCGCGTACCCGAGCGGCGCCAGCGCGAGGAGAAAGATCATCCAGGCGAGCTCGTCGAGGAGCGCGTCGGCGACGAGCCCCGCCCGCAGCGAGGCGGCCATGCGGATCCCCATGCCGAAGAGTATGTGGACGATTCCCATGAGGAACGAGATGTTGAGCATCTTCATCGGTTCCTTGAGCGGATCGATCAGCACGAATCTGCTGATCGGCGGCGGGAGGGATTCGGCGCTGACGCCGAAGACGCCGCCGGCGACGATCCCGACCACGGCCGTCGCGATCCCGCCGATCAGCAGGAGACGGAACAGCTTCCCGGCCCCGCCCGACGGTTTCAGCCGGTACAGCACGATGCCGCTGATCGCGGCGAGCGTCAGGCCGTATCCCGCGTCGGTCAGGCACAGGGCGAAAAACAGCAGGAAGAACGGCGCGAGCAGAGGGGTCGGGTCCTTCTCCCCGTAGACGGGCCGCCCGTAGAGGGTCGTGACGAACTCGAACGGGCGGACCGCCCGGCCGTTGTCGAGGGATATCGGCGGCTGCTCGTCGCCGCGCGGGGGGCGCAACGCCGTCTCGATCCCGTCGAACCTCGCCCGGAGCTCCCGCTCGAGCCACCTGCGGTCGAGCGCCCGCACCCATCCTTCCACGAGGACCGCGGAATCGGTGCGCAGGAAATGCTCCTCGACGGCGGCGAGCGCGATCGCCTCCCGGTAGTGGTCGGCCAGCAGCCGCAGGCCGTCGGCGGAACGGGCGATCTCTCGTGCCTCGTCGCGGGCCGCCTCCGCGTCCCTCTCGAGCGCCGGCCACCGGTCCCGTTCGGAGGCGATGACGGAGTCGGGGGTCCCGGAGAGCCCCTCGAAGGCGTTGTGCGCCCCTCCCGCTTCCTTCAGCCGCTCCTGGACCCGGGCGGCGTCCTCCCCGCGGGCGAGCACGGCCGCCCTGAGCCGTCCTCCCCGCTCGCCGATGATCTCGACGGCCGTCAGGGGGTGCTCCGCGGCGAGGGCCCCGAGCGTCTCCTCCGATCCTGAGGGGAGGCTCCAGAGCTCGCATGTCCATTCGCCGGCCGACAGGCCGTCGAGCGGGGCGTCGAATCCGGTCCACGGCTCGAGCGCCGCGACAAGCTCCCCGCTGCGGGCGATATCGTCCGTCCCCGCCCTGATCCGGGCCTGGATGCGGGCGCAGCGCTCGGCGGTGGGGCCGGGCGGCAGCTCGCGCTCGACCTCCTCGACCCGCCCGGGAGTCGCCACGATGGGGCCGGCCGTGAGCCGCTGCATCAGGGGGCGCGCCGTCTCGTACGGGGCCAGCATCTCGAGGCACGATTCGACGGACTCGAGCCGCTCGGCGAGGGCGCGCACGTCGACCGGAGCCGGGGGAGTTGCCGTCCCGTCGACCTCGGGCTCGGTGACCTGCATCACTCCCCGCGAGCGCAGATACCGCTTGAGGTCCTCCGCGCGGGAGCAGTGCACGAGCACCTGAACTTTGAGCATCCGGCTGACCGCCATCTTGAACCTTCCGCCGCCGGGCGCCGCCCCGGTCAGGCGCCCTTCCTGAAGGAATCGACTATGAGCGCGAGCGCCCGCGTGCGCCCGCCGACTGCGTCCGCCGCGAGCCGCTTCATCTCCCGCTCCGCCTCGCCGCGCATCTTCGCGATCTCCTCCCCGGACTCGATCCCCGCCGCGGCGGCGCGCTGGCGCCTGAGCTCGGCCCCCGCCGCCCGCACATCCTCGAGCAGCCGCTCTCCGTCCTCCCTCGCCTGCTCGAGGATGCGCTCGGCTTCGAGGCGGGCCTCAGCCAGCCGTTCCCTCGCTCCGAGCTCCCGTTCGCGGATCTTTTCGAGGTATTCTTTCATCATGAGTGGGTTCTCCGGGTTTCGGGTCGATCGCACGGCCGCCGGTGCGGCCGCCCCTGCATCCGGGGCAGCCGGCGCGGGGAAAAACGACTATACACCACCGTCGCGTTTACGGGAAGAAAAATCATCCGCATCGCCGCCGCAAGCGCGATTTTCCTTTACAGCGGGATCGCCGCCGTGTATACTGTTTCTGTCCGTAGAAACTGCTTCTACGGACAGAAACACACGCGGCGCCACCTGACATCCGCTCTTGCGATGTCGGAGCCACGATGTACCGCCGGCGCAGCAGGACCGCACGCACCCCTCGGAATCCGGTTCTGCGCGGCCCCTCCCCCTTGTCCCGCGCCGGCGTCGCAGAGTGGCTCCGTCTTTTTCGCGCGGGACGTGCGAACGAAGGGATCGGTCCGATGAAACCGATAGACAGACTCGCCGCGGCGTTCTGCTCGGTGACCGACGCGAGAACGATGAGGCGGCTCCTCGCGGAGATGCTCACTCCGGCGGAGATCGACGATCTCGTTCTCCGCTGGCGCCTGATGGAGATGCTCGAAGCCGGCTCGTCCCAGCGGGCGATCGCCGGCAGGCTGGGGATCAGCCTCTGCAAGATCACCAGAGGATCGAAGGTGCTCAAGGGGCGCGGATCAGTCGCCAGGACGCTCATCGCCGGACAGGCCGGGGACAGGGCGGAAGGGGAGCTCTAGCGCCCCGGGTGAAGCCAGCAGGCGCACAGCCGTCCCGGGGCGATCTCCGCGAGGGGGGGCGTCTCGGCGCCGCACCGCGCGAAGGCCCTCGGACACCGAGTGTGGAAGGCGCACCCCGGCGGTATGTCGACCGGGCTCGGCACGTCCCCCCTGATC
>JAQVGR010000066.1:0-2230 GCA_028696635.1 Candidatus Krumholzibacteriia bacterium
AGAAGTACGCGGTGACGGGCACGACGTCGTGGACGGCCGCCGCGTAATGCTCCATGCCGAAGAAGTGTATCCCCCCCTCGATCCGCTCGGCGGGGAGCAGCGCTCTCCCGCGGTCCTGCGAGGGGAGCCCTCCCGCCTCGCCGGCGAGGAAGGCGCGCAGGCGTTCTATCCCCTCCGCGTCGGGGACGAGATGGTGGAGGGGATGGACGCGCAGCAGCCGGCGGTCGGACGTCGACCGCTGCGTCTCTATGTCGAAGTCGCGCATCGAGACGATCTCGTCGCCGTCGAACTCGAGACGCGCAGGCAGGTCGGCGGTCACCTCGAACAGATCGAGTATCCCGCCCCGCAGGGCGAACTGCCCCTTCCCCTCGACGATCTGGTGCCGCTCATACCCGAGACGGACGAGACGCTCGGCGAGCTCGTACGGATCGAGCGCGCCGCCGCGCTCGATGTCGAACAGGAGCGATCGGAAGACCGCGGGGGGGAAGATCTTCTTGAGGAGCGAGCGCAGGGTGCAGACGAGAACCCCGCACCGCCCCGAGACGAGCGCGCCCAGCGCCGCCATCTGCATCCCGGTCAGATTGCGGTCGGGATCGTGATAATCGTACGGGAGCGTCTCGTCCTCCGGATAGAGAACGACGCGATCGAGACCGAAGCAGGCGAGGTCTTCGGCCACGTCGCGCGCGCGTACCGGATCGGAGGCGATCACCACCGCCGGCCTTCCGATGCGGGGCAGGAGCGCGGCGAGCACGAGAGATCGCGCGCTTCCCGTCAGCCCGCCGACCGGAACGGGGGTCCCGTTCCCCAGCCTGCGCTCGAGCGCCGAGAAGGAGGGAAGCCTCGCGACGGCATCGCGCAGATCCTCCCACATCAGAGATCCTCCTCCCGGGGGGGGATGCTCCCCGACTGAGCGACGGCGAGCTCCGCGACGAGCAGGAGGGCGGCGGCGGCGGCGAGCGCCCCGGCGATCTCCCGGCCCTCTCTCGCCTCGGCGATCGCCCGCGCCGCGGCCGGATCGGCCGGAGCGGCGGCGTACTCCGCGAGGCCGAGGGAATCGGCCGCCTCGGCCGCGGTCATGTACTCGAGATCCGATTCGCGCCCGCAGTCGGGGTTGACCGCTATCTCCCACCGCTGCCCGCACGAAATCGAGAGGAACCCCGGCATCTCTCCGGCGGGCGCGCTCGCCCCCCCCGGACCCGCCGGGGCGGGGCGATAGAGAGAGCCGTCGGGCATCGTCACCTCGCAGCCGTCGGGAAGCCCCCGCGGCAGCGGGACCGCGGCTCCGACAACGGCCCCTTCGGTCCCCGGCACCGGCCCGAGCCGGGCCAGGGCGAGCTGCTGGACAAGCGGCAGGAACCAGGGGGAGAGGACCAGGTCCCCGCCCGCCGGGGTCGGTTCCGCTGCGAGGAAGAGGATCTCCCCGTCGCCGGCGGTCTCGCGCCATGCGAGCGGCGTCCCGTCCGAGAATCGCAGGAGCGTCTCGGAGGCCGGGATCCCCGCGACCGAGGCGGCGCCGCGGATTCGAAGGCGCGAGAGGCCGTCGAGGTCCTCTCGCCCGAACGGCGCGAGAAAACCGCTCCCCGCCTGCGGCCGCTCGAGCCGGAGAAATCCCTCGTCGCGCGCGCGGATCTCAATCCGCGGCTCGTGCGCGCTGAGGGCGCGCACGAGCTCCTCGAGGCCGGGGACCGTCACGACGACCCTCCCCCCGTCCTCGGCGAACCTCCGCAGGAGGGGAGCGTCGCGGAGCGCGTCGGCCCCGTCGGGGGCCGCCACGACGATATCCGCGCCGGCCAGGTCAGCGCTCTGCAATCCGTCCCAGCCGACGACGCGCAGCTCGATGTCTCCGTCGGCTCCCTCGGGGTCGAGCGCCTGGGCGATATAGAACGAGCTTCCGGCCCCCGCGACGAGCAGGGCCCTCGTGCGCTCCCGCACGTTCACGGTGAACCGCCGGAGGTCGTCGGCGGGGAGGCGGTCCCTGCGGCACTCGACGATCCCCCGGACCCACCCTTGCTGCTGCGCCTCGAATCGCAGCTCGACGGAGACCGCGCCCCCCGCGGGGACCGACACCTCCCGCTCCGCGATCCTGCGGCCGTCGACCTCCGCGCGGACCGGCACGACCGCTCCCGCTCCGGCACCGGCCCGCAGAACGGCGCCTATCGAGACCGTCTCGCCCCGGTGGACCGCCGTGCGCGGCACGACGACGCGCTCGACGGCGACGTTCGCCACCGGC
>JAQVGR010000066.1:2240-7581 GCA_028696635.1 Candidatus Krumholzibacteriia bacterium
GCCGGCACGAGGAATACGCGCTCGGGACCATCCCGGCCGGCAGTGTCTTCACCGCGTTCGGCGCCGGCGGGCCGAATCCCCGAACGCTGGAAATCGGAGACGATGAAGATCTCCGCCGCGCCTCTCCTGCCGCCCCGGGCGTGGCGGCGCGCCATCGCCAGGGCGGCGCGCAGGTCGGTGCCGCCCCACCCCGGCCGGACCCCTTCGAGGGCCCGCTCAGCCCCCTCCCTCCCGGCTCGCTCGGCCGAGTAGACGACGCGCCCGGCCTCGTCGAAGAGGATGATCGCCGCCTCGTCGGAAGGCTCCAGACCGCCGACGATATCGACCGCCGCAGCGCGCGCCCTGTCGAAGACGGGCCCGCCCGTCTCGAGCGCCCCCATGCTGTAGCTCGCGTCAAGAAGCACCACGACGGTGCGGGGGGAGCCCGCCGGTATGGCCGCCGCCAGGCGCCCCTCGACGACCGGCCGGGCGAAGGCGAGCACGACCAGCGCGATCGCCGCGGTCCGCATGGCGAGCAGCGCCAGCCGGCGAAGCGACACCCGGCGCATGCTCCGCCGGTCCGAGCGGCGCAGGAACCGCAGCGAGCTGAACGGCAGATCGGGGGCGCGGCGCCTGCTGAGCAGGTGTATCAGCAGCGGCACGGCGGCGGCGGCGAGGGCGAAGAGGAATCCCGGATTGATCAGATTCATCGTGTCCTTCCCGGCCGCGGGCGGCGCTACCGCATGCGGCTTCGCTTCTCGAGATAGGCGACGAGCGCCCTGTCGAACGGCGTGTCCGTGGCGACGAGATTGTAATCGACGGCGTTTTCCGCGCATCGCTCGCCGAGCAGCCGGATCCAGTCCCGGATCCCCCGCCGGTACTCCCCGCGAACGAACCAGGGCTGCGTGCGGAGCCGCTCTCCCGTCTCCCGGTCGACGAACGTCGTCTCGCCGCCGACGTCGAGGGAGAGCTCGAGCGGATCGAGCAGGTGGAATACGACGATCTCGTGCCCGCGGTGTCGGAAATGCTTCAGGGCGGCGATCACCTCTTCGGGATCGTCCATCAGATCGCTCGCCAGGACGACCAGCCCGAGCCTCGTGATTCGCTCGGCCGCCTCGTGCAGGGCGGGGCCTATCCTCGTGCGTCCGCCCGGCTCGACCGTATCGAGAGAGCGCAGGATCTGGAACAGGTGGGCGCGCGCCGACCTGTGGGGAAGCAGCTCCCCGAGGCGTTCGTCGAAGAGAGCCAGCCCGGCGGCGTCGCGCTGCTTGATCATCAAAAACGCGAGCGCGGCGCAGAGGAGCGCGCCGTAGCGGAGCTTCGTCACGCCGCCACTGGAGTAATCCATCGAGGCGCTGCGGTCGAGCAGGAGCGTGCCGCGAAGGTTCGTCTCGTCCTCGAAGATCTTCGTGTAGTACCGGTCGGTCTTGGCGAAGATCTTCCAGTCTATGTTGCGCGTCGACTCTCCTGCGTTGTACTGGCGGTACTCGGCGAACTCGACGGAAAAGCCGTGGTAGGGAGAGCGGTGCAGGCCGGCTATGAATCCCTCGACGATCAGGCGCGCCCGCAGGTCCATCCCCGCGAGGCGGCTGACCACCTCGGGATGCAGGAACTCGCTCGTGCTCGCATTGCCGCTGGACATACGCTCGCTCCCGGCCGGACGCGGCCGCCCGGGCGGCGCGGCCGCGTCCGGCCGGATCGTCAGGGGGCTACCGTGTCGAGAAGTCTCCGGGTCAGATCGTCGGCGCCGATCCCCTCGGCCTCGGCGCGGAAGTTCGTCACGAGGCGGTGCCGCAGGACGGGAAGAGCGACGGCGCGCACATCCTCGATATCGGGCGTCGTGCGCCCCAGCATGACGGCGCGCGTCTTCGCGCCGAGCACGAGGTACTGCCCCGCACGCGGACCGGCGCCCCACGAGAGGAACCTGCCAATCCCGTCCGCCCCGCGGTCCCTGCTCGCCCTCACGAGCCTGACGGCGTAGGAGAGGACCCTCTCCGACACCGGCACCGCCCGGACAAGGCTCTGTATCTCCACGATCTCGGCCGCGCCGATCGTCCGGGGCGGCATGGAGACCTGCGTCGAGGTCGTCGTGTCGACGATTCGCAGCTCCTCCTCCTCCGACGGGTAATCGACCTTGATGTTGAACATGAAGCGGTCGAGCTGCGCCTCGGGAAGCGGATAGGTCCCTTCGAGCTCTATCGGATTCTGCGTGGCGAGCACGAAGAAGGGGCGCTCGAGGGCGTGCGTCTGGCCGCCCACGGTGACGCCGTATTCCTGCATCGCCTGCAGGAGCGCGGCCTGAGTCTTCGGCGGCGTCCGGTTGATCTCGTCGGCGAGCACGATGTTGGCGAAGACGGGGCCCGTTATGAACCGGAAAACGCGCCGCCCCGCCGCCTTGTCCTCCTCGAGCACCTCTGTCCCCATGATGTCGCTCGGCATCAGGTCCGGCGTGAACTGTATGCGCGAGAATCTCAGTCCGAGGCAGGAGGCCACCGTCGAAACCATCAGCGTCTTCGCCAGCCCCGGCACGCCGACGAGAAGGCAATGCCCTCCGGCGAACAGCGCCGTAAGCAGCTCGTCGAGGACCCGATCCTGGCCGATGATAACCGTGCCGATTCCCGCCCGCAGCCCCGCGTACGCCTCGCTGAAACGGCGCAGGATCCGTTCGTCGTCGCTGCCCATCTCGCCCCCGCGCCGCAGCGGCGCCTACTTCAGATGCCGGTCGAGGAACTTTCGCACGGCCCTGTATCCCTCGATCTTGTTCTTCTTCTTGAGAAAGCCGTGTCCCTCGTCGTCGAAGACGATATACTCCGCTTCGACTCCGTTTGTGCGCGCCGCCTCGACGATCTCGTCCGCCTCGACCCTGAGCACCCGCGGGTCGTTGGCTCCCTGCAGCACCATCAGAGGCCTGACGATCCTGTCCGCGTGGAAGAGCGGCGATATCCGCATGAGGTATTCCCTGTCGGTCGCCGGATCGCCCAGCTCCCGGTACAGAGCCTTCCGGTACGACTCCCAGTACGGGGGGATGCTCTCGAGGGTCCGCACCCAGTTCGAGATCCCGAACATATCGACGCCGGCGGCGAACTCCTCCGGCGCGAATGCGAGCGCCGCGAGGACCATGTAGCCGCCGTAGCTCGCGCCGAGGATCGCCACGCGGTCCGGATCGACCTTCCCCGTCGAGCCGAGCCAGTTCTTTCCCTCAATGCAGTCGCGCAGGTCGTCCTCGCCGTGCCTCCGGTCGTCGAGGGAGAAGAACTCCTTGCCGTAGCCGCTGCTTCCCCTGTTGTTCACGGCGAGCACGGCGTACCCGTGGTTGACGAGGTACTGGATCACGGACGAATAGACGACCTTCGACTGACCGCCGGGACCTCCGTGCACGTAGACGACGCCGGGGACCGGGTCGTCCTGTCCCGCTCCGTGCGGCTCGTAGTAGATCGCGGGGATCTCGATGCCGTCGAACGATGAGTACCTGACGACCTTCGCGTCGACGAGGTCGTCGGGATCGATCTCGGGGCTGAGCGTATCGGTCAGGCGACGATACGCCTTCGTATCGAAATCGTAGACGTAGATGTTGCTCGGCGAGCGGGAGCCGTTCACGACAAAGCGCATCAGCCGCTCGCTCCTCGAGATCCCGACCGAGTGGATCACCCCTTCGGGGAGAGCGGGGAGCTCGACGAGGGAGTCCGCCTTCATGTCGCGGACACGGACCTCGGTACTTCCGTCGTTGTTGATCGCCGTGACGCGGTACCTGCCGTCGTAGGAGAAATACGCGTAGCTGATGTCCCACGCGGCCTGCTCGACCGTCTCGTGCGTCGCCGCCTCGATGTCGTAGCGCCGCAGATACATGAATTCGGCGCCGCTGTCGGTGAGATAGTAGAGATGCCGGGAGTCGACGCTGAAATCCATCGGCTCGAAGTTCGCCTCTCCCTCGTGCGGGCTCACGTGCACGAGACTGCCAGTGTCCCGGTCGTAGATGAAGATGTCCGAGTCGTGCGTCGTGTGAGAGACGTGAAGCGAGAGGTACCGCATGTCGTTCGAGATCCAGCCGATGTTGTACCCCGCGTCGTTGAGGAAGATCATCTTCGGCGCGAACGTCTCTATGTCCATCAGATACACATCCATGTACCGCGCGTCGCGCCTGTTGCTCCCGAACATGAAGGATCGTTCGTCGCGGGTCCACCCGTGAAAGACGCAGCGCGAGCCGTCGTAGGGCGTCAGGTCGGTCGCCGTGCCGTCGGTATCGTAGAGAAATATATGATAGATCTCGTTGCCGCCTTCGTCGGCGAGACAGAGGAACCGGTCGTCTCGGGGGAAATACGAGAGCGCGAATATCGAGTTGCTCTTCGACCAGGTGAGCTGCCGCATCCCGCCGTCGGCAAGCGAGATCGAATAGGCGTTGTAGATGCCAGTCTCGTCGGTGGAGACGAGGAGCCTGGTCTCGTCGTGCGAGAACGCCCCTCCATCGACCGAAACGGTGTTGAGGAACTGTTCTATCGCGTAGCGCCGGACTCCCTGTTCGGCGCATCCGGTAAGGGCCGGGATGAGCAGTATCGCCAGCAGGCGGCGGGGCGGGGGTCCCATCGGTCCTCCTTCCGGCGGGCGAACCCGCCGTGTTGCGCTGTCGTTGCGGCGCACCGGCAGCCCCGGACCGGCGACTCGACCGATCCGTTATCTGTTATACGTGAATCTGCGCGCATGTTCCATTCTTTTTACACATCAAGCGGTTCCCCGCGCGGGGATCATGCCGGATAAAGCACTCTCAGGATCGAGCCGGCGCAACGAGAGGGGTAGCTCACGCAACCTCGCGCGCCACTGCCATAATGGCAGGAATATCCTCCGGCGGCACGCCACCCTGGCGTTGTTGCCCGCCGGAAGGTGCGCACCGCAGGTCGATCTCACCCCCGTCAGGGCGTTCATGTGCCTCGTAAAACGTAATATTACAATGTGTTGCGCGACAGAGAGACCTCTTGGCACGCGGGATGCGTATACCACCTGTCGGGAGGAGCGGTTGAGGAGGAGACATTGCCGGAGTGAACGGGTGATTCGGATTTCAGGAGGTACGGACATGAGACTGGTTCGCTGGAGACCGCAGATGGGCGCAGCCCCTATGCATGACGAGTTCGAGCGTATGTTCGATTCTTTCTTCGGCCTCGACAGGCGGCGCAACGACCTGCAGACCTTCGACTGGGTGCCGCGCGTCAACGTAGAGGAGTTCGAGGACAGGTTCGAGATCACCGCCGAGATCCCCGGGATGAAGAAGGACGAGATCGCCATCGAACTCCAGGAGAACGTGCTGACCATCAAGGGGGAGAAGAAGTACGAGAAGGAGGAGAAGGACCGCAACTACACGATCTGCGAGCGA
>JAQVGR010000067.1 GCA_028696635.1 Candidatus Krumholzibacteriia bacterium
CGGAACACCGGGGGGATCGACGATCATCACGACGGTGGCGCAGATCGTCTGCAACGTGATCGACCACGGAATGAGCGCCGGCGAGGCGGTCGCAAGCCCCCGGTTCCACCACCAGTGGCTTCCCGACACGATTTTCTGCGAGCCGGGCGCGCTCGATCCGGCCGTCGAGGCCGGATTGAAGGCGCGCGGCCACGCGATGAAGCTCCGCCGACCGATCGGGGACGCGCAGGTCATCGAGATCAGGGATGGAATGGTCTGCGGCGCGCCGGATCCGCGGGCTGGAGGCTCGGCGGGCGTGACGAGAGGCATCGAAACGAAACGGCCAGACCGGAAGGAGAGATGAGATGAATCCGAAAAGATCGATCGTGCCGGCGGCTCTCGCCGCCGCGGTGCTGGTTGCACAGGCCTGCGCGCCGGCGCGCGGCTCGGCCGTCGGCGTCGATCCGTACGAGCTGCAGGCAGCCTGCGGGAGATTGCCCTTCGCGCGCGTGGTGCCGCTCGACAACGGGGACTCGTGGGGTCTGATCTATGCCGACGTGTACGGAAAGGTCTATCTCAAACGGGCGACCGACAGGGGCTGGGTGCGGGAATGGGAGGTCACCAACCTCGGCGCGAAGGTGAAGAAGTTTTTCATACTCGACGTCGAACAGGACGGGGTCCTCGATCTGGTCATCGCCACCGTCGCAGGCAGGATACTGATCTATCGGCTCGATGACTACTCCAACACCTGGGAGAATATCGAGGACGATTTCACGAGCATAGAGGCGATCGACGTCGCCAATATCGACAGCGATCCGCAGGTCGAATTCATCTTCATCGCCGACGGGACGATGTACATTGTCGACTCGATCGACAAGCGGAGACAGTGGATCAGCCAGCGCAAGTTCACTGCGACGGAGCTGATCGTGGCGAACGTCGACAAGGACGAACAGCAGGAGATCATCCTCAACACGGGTATCGTCATAGACGCGAAGTTCTACCAGATCGACCTCGAATGGGACAAGCCGTTCGGCGAACGGCTCAGCGTCTTCGATCTCAACAGCGACGGGATCCCGGAGATCATCGGGGAGTTTTCGGACTACTCGCTCCGCATATTCGATGTCTACGCACAGCGTGAAGTCTGGTAATAGATTATATATCAATATGTTGCGCCTTTCGAATCGATGCCCGTAAAAAAATTTTTCCAATTTAGATGGGCCTGTGCTATACTGCGCCACGCAACAGGCATGGATACCATGGTTTGCAGCGGTTCTTACAGAAGGAGGGAGGCCTTGTTCAAACAGCTTACGGCTGCGGCAGCGGTGGTCTGTCTGCTGCTCGCCGCGTTCTCAGCGCCCGCCGGCGCCGCGATGATGACTGAGACCTTCGCATTGAGCGGCACCGGCTCTTTCATGGATAGCCCGCCGTTCTTCAGCGGCACGATCGTCTCGGGAACCCTCGCCCCCGGAACGTTCTGGTTCCGAATCGACGACACCGGGTGGCCCACGGACGATCCGATGACGCCGGAAAACGAGAGGTGGGATTTCATCTTCGCCGCGTATTTCCAGTACGATCCCACGCCGGGAGCCGAAGGGTGGGACGGACGCTTCCCCTCGACGACGCTCGGCGAGCTCGCCCCCGAATGGCGGTTCGACGCGGGCTCGGGGGATATCTGCGGAGGCCTGACCACGAGCTTCACGATCACGATCCCCGATATCAACGCCAACGGGATCCTCGAGGACAACGAATACATCAACAAGGTGTTCTCCATCGGCCTGTACTGCTATATCAACTTCGGGACCGGCGAATTCCAGAGCTTCTGCGGACAGGGTAACTGTTCGGGGACGCTCGACCTCGTCGACGAGCAGACGGGGCTCGAGGAGTTCAACGTGCCTTCATCCGCCTCGCCTTCCGGAAGGCTGTATCTCAGAGACACCAACTGCCACACCGGGAATGAGGAATCGAGCTGGGGAGAGATCAAGAGGATCCACATCCGATAGGACGCCGGTGCAGAAAGGACGTGATCTTTGATGAAACAGCATGCGAAGACGATACTCATCCTGGGATCGCTGGTGACGCTTTGCGCCGGCAGCGCGCTGGCGCAGTTCCCCGACACACTGTTTCTCGAGTTCGATTTCGAGGGTTTCGGGAACCTCGTCGCGATGTCGCCCCCGAGGTATTCCGGCGATATCGTGAGCGGTGATTCCAGGTTGCTCGGCGGCTCCTGGTGGATCGAGATCGACGATACGGGGTGGCCCCCGGTGAGCGACCCGGCCGCCCGCTGGGATTACATATTCAGCACGTTCTTCGAATACAACTCGACGTACCACTTCTGGACCGCCGTTTTCGACCAGAACAGCCTTCCCGCCAAACCGGTGTGGGAGATCGACCACCCGGTGAACGGCATGATGACCGGCACGCTCGTCGTCTCGTCAACCTTTTCCGATGATGACATGGACGGCGTGTTCGACGTCGAGGAGCGGATGTTCGGCACCTTCGAGGGCAACCTCATGGTGATGAAATACGGGACGGGGAATTTCGCCAAGTACTGTGGCGACGGCGCTTACAACGGCGCGCTCTTCAACGACGATCCGGCGAACTGGTTCGATGACTACGTGATGGGGCACTGCATACTCGATCTCGTCAACTGCGCGATCGGGACCGAAGAGATCAGCTGGGGAGGAATCAAGCAGCTCCACCGATAGATCAGCGAGGCTGGAATCCGATTGACAGGCGCACCCACATGGCGGAGGGTGCGCCTTTTTCTTCTCCCGGGATGAAACGTATACGGCGCGCGGCCTCGACGGCGGTTCTGTTGAGCGTTTCATGCGGAAGACCCCGCGATACGCGTATCTCCTTCACGATGCCGTTCACATCGACGTAGAGCATCAGTTCCACCGTTCCCCTTATGTCATCCGGAGCGCCGTCGGGATAGGCGGGCCACGGTATAAAGAGCGGTTTCGGCTCGACGACGCTCCTGCGGGGCCCCGGACGGCCGTCCGAGCCGCCACCACCCGCTCTGCGGATCGGTTCGATGTATCCGGCCGGTTCGCCGATGTCGTCGAGGATCGAGCGTTCAACCAGCTCTCCATTGTCGGACACGACCGGTTCGGCGACCGGCGCAGGATCGGCTTGATCGAGGTAGGGCACGAGGGAGAACGGGCGGTCCATCAGGATGAAATCGGAGCCTCCTTCGTCCCCCTTGATCCCGGTGCGGAATATCTCGAGGTACTCGGTCCTGAAGAAGAGAAAGAACACGAGGTGTGCGCCAAGCACCGCGGCGATGATAAGCAGCCATTCCCGGCGGCTCCGGCTTCGCCTTCTGCCGCGCGAGTGGGCGGCCTTTCCTTGGAGCTGGACCTGTGTCGTATCGGGTGTCATCAGTCCACCATCCGTACCGCTGATCCGCGGGCTCCGTTTCCCTGCGCCGCACTTTAGTATAGTATCAGCCGGCAGTATGTGCAACAATAGCGCTCGAGTGCAATGCGCATGATCAGCAGGCAAGACGTGACTGTCCCGAACGCGCTGACCGTTCTCAGGATCATCATTGCGTTGAGCGCCGGCGCACTGCTGATGCGTTCGCGCCAGAACGGAATGCTCGCGGCGGTGCTCGTGGTCGCAGCCTCCCTTCTTGATTTCTTCGACGGGTGGTACGCCCGTCGATACCGCCAGACGACCAGGCTCGGCGTTCACCTCGATCCGTTCGCAGACAAGGTGCTGATCTCGGTGATCTTCATATCCCTGGCCCGGGAGATCGCCTCTCCGTGGTTTTCCCTCTTCGTCGGAATCATTGTGCTCAGAGAGGCCTCGATAACCATCTATCGGATGATTCTGCACCGCAGGTCCGGCTCGCTGCTGGCGGCGAGCATGTTGGGGAAGGCGAAGACGGTCATCCAATGCGTTGTGGGGTGCGGCCTCATGTTTTATATTTATGTATATCCGGGACGGATCCCCGGGAACACGGCGGCGGTTTTCGCCCTTATGGCTTTCGCCGTGTTCGTCACGATCGACTCGGGGCTGCGCTATCTGCTGCCGCGCTGCCAGGACGGGAAGAAACGGTCGGTGACGGAACGTCTGTTGCTGTATCTTTTCGGGTTCGGAGCCCGGGAGGCTTGATGTGGATCTGTACGATGCGATTCGGAACAGAGTGAGCACACGGGCGTACGAAACGCGCCGCGTCGAGGATGACAAGCTCGAGCGGGTCCTCGAAGCGGCACGGCTCGCGCCGTCGGGCAAGAACGGACAGCCGTGGATCTTCATCGTTATCAAGGATCCTTCGACCCGAGAGCGTCTCGTGCCTGCGTGCAAAGGGCAGTCATTCGTCGGGCAGGCTCCCGTCGTCATTGCGGTCTGCGGACGAGAGGAGCTCGCCTATCAGAAGATGGGGGGATACTGGAACAGCCTCCCCGTCGATATCGGGATAGCGGTCGAGCATCTCATGCTCGCCGCCGAGGCCGAGGGACTCGGCACCTGCTGGATCGGGGCGTTTTTCGAGGAGCAGGTACGGGAGATCCTCGGGGTGCCGGAGGAAGTGAAGATAGTCGCCTTGACGCCGCTCGGATACCCTTCGACAGAAAAGATCATACGTCCGAGAAAGGCGCTCGGCGAGATCGTGATGCATGAACGCTGGGAGGAGCGATGATGCGCAGGGCGGCAAAAACGGTCATGGTGCTGCTTACCATCGGTACGTTCGTATCAGCCCGGCAGACGGCGGCGGGAACGGCGGGGAAGGAACGGACCCGAGAGGATGATCCCCCCGTGATCGAATCGGTGTTTACAGGCGGCGGTGCCCTCGATCTTCATGGGATGGTCTCTTCGTCTCTGCTCGTTCCGGAATCAGGCGTGAGTGCCTCGCTCGCCGACACGGTCGAGACCTACGACATCCAGCTCGAAGAGGAGAAGGGGAGCGCTCTGAACGCGAAGACGATTGCAGCACTTGTCGTGGTAGGGATATTCATCGGTGTGGCCCTCTATGTTTTGATAGGAGATGAAGAGGAGGCGCCGATCGAGGACGACGGCGGCAAGCCTCTGCCCGACTATTCGCGAGGCGTTACCATCCCGATTCCGTGATGATGAATTCCCGTTGATCGGAGACGGCGGTCTTCGCTATCAGATCCTCGACATCGAGAACGAGGATATATCGCCCCGCGCCGAGAGATGCCGTGTCGATCTGCAGGCGGTCGGCAACTCTCGAATCTTCCGAACGCAGTTCAAACGAGTTCGTGATGAACGGCTTCCTGTCACGTCGTTTACCGGTGACGCTCGCCCACATATGCGAGAGGACTTCCTGAAACTCCCCCGTGTCGCGCGGCGGGCGTTTCTCCACGATGCTGTACGAGACGCGGTACCGGGAGCGCCGAGTGCCGTCGAGCGCGAGATTGAAAACTTCGTATGCTACGCACACCGCTTCGCCGCTTCGATACACGGGCATCGGATCGAGAGTGCCCGCGCACTCGCCGTCAGGGCCTGCGAGGGTGATCCTGACGCTGCTCATGACGAGCGATCGCCCGTGAAAACCGCGCATGAGAAGGGGCTCCATGCGGACGGCACGGGCAGGCGGGGATCCGCCGCGAACCTCGAGGGCGGCGACGCATTCGAGCTCCCTCTGAACGAGATCTCTCGCGATAACCGCCACGAACCACCGTTTGCCGTATCGCTCGATAACGGAGCACGTGTCCGTGCGGATGTCGAGGGATTCGATGTTGAATCCGTTCCAGTCGTTGTCGAAGAATGTCAGATCGAGATGGTAGACGCCGTCCGACAAAGAGGCGTCGTCAGGCTGAATGCCGAGGGAGAGCTCGATCCGTGTCATGCCTTCCGCGCCCCGGGTCTGGGCCCATTGCAGCTGCGCCTGAAGGTCCGCGAAAGCGAGGGGAAATCTGTACATCTGCGGGACGGAACGGAGAATGCCGTCCGTCATGTCTGCGAACACGGAGAATTTCGGGTCTATCGGTATGTGGTAGTTCCCGTTGAGGAATTCATCCTGGAAGTAGAGGCGGACGAAGCGGTCTCCGGCGGGATAACTCCAGATCACGAACGGTCCGTCCAGACCCTGACCCATTTTGTAATCAACGGTCGTCGGGATACCGTATCTGATCAATGCCTGCCCCCGAGCCGTCTGAGAGCCCGCGATCTCCATTCTCGGTATGGAGAGCATCTCTCCGGCGAGAAAGACGCGGCGATAGTGCTCGAGAAGCCTCTCGTTCAGAGAGGTCGCAGGTGTAGGATCGTTGCGAGCCCAGAAACGTCGCTCGTATTCCGTGCGGTTGCGCTCGTCGAGGTTGCGGTAGAGGAAGGCTTCGTCGTCGGTAAGCAGCACTGCGATGTCATCGAAACCGCGCCGCTCCTCTTCCCCCATGAGAGAGCGCGCATGCTCGAACCGCCCGGAGGCTTCCTCGAAACGGCAGCTCTGAAGGAAGATCGTCGCGGCGAGCAACGGGAAGCGCGGGGAGGAGGGATGGAGACGCTCTCCCTCGGTGAAGCAGCGGGAAGCCTCGGCGGGCAGGCCGTCGAGAAGGCTCAGAAGCCCCAGCTCGAACAGCGCATCCTCGCGCGTTCCGTCTATCGCGTTCGCGCGCCGGAAACAGTATAGCGCCTTGCGCAGCGTCCCGGGAAAGCACATCTCCTCGAGATATTCATCGCGGTATATCATGCCGAGGTGGCGCCATGCCTCGAAGCTGCCCGGATCGATGTCTATCGCCGTCTCAAGACTGGCGACGGCGTCTCCGACAAAGCGCTGAGCGCATCGGGTCAGTCCCTTTTCGATGTGAAGCAGAGGATCGTCCGGCGAGAGCCGCAGCGCGGCGTCCAACTCCTCGATGGAACGCAGCCGGGATTCCGGAGTCCCCTTGAGCCGGTATGCGACAGCCAATTTCCGATGGAGATCGGCTCGCCCGGCATCCGTCGCGTGTCCCAGGGAATCCCGCAGCGAGGATATCTCCTCGTCCACGCTCCCGCTCCGGTCGAAATACGCCGGATCCAGGAAGTCGCCCCGGCAGGCCTTGCCGCCGCCTCCGCAGCCGGAAAGGCATATCGCAAGGGCGGCAGCCGGCAGCGCAGCCATGAGCGTTTCGGCAACCATCCGTTTCAGCATGATCACTTCCCCGTATATATTGCCTCATAAAGAGTTATCTGTCAACGAGCGCCTGGCAGGGACGGCAGGCGGCAGCGCCCGCCCGAGGTACGATCCTTGCAAGTAAGGGCGCGGATCACCATGCCCGCCGGTTCGCGGGAGGTTTGCGCATGACCGAATCCGTCCTCGAAACGCTGCCGTCCGTCCATCGCAAGTTCAAGGACTTTGTGAGCGGATTGGCGCGACTTCTCATGCAGCGCAACCTGTTCCCCGCGTCGCATCCTTCCGTCGGCAAGGCTCTCGACGCCGTCGCCGGAGCTCTCGCCGGTCTGACCGGGGATGCAGGACCGGTTACTATCAGACGGGCCGGCAGCATGGTGTGTCATTTGAATTTCGAGATAGATACGGCGGCGGCAAACGGCAACGAGTTGCACATGCTGCGGAAGGCGCTCGACACATTATCTGTTCATGAGATGGAATTCGGTCCCGGCACGGAGCGCG
>JAQVGR010000068.1 GCA_028696635.1 Candidatus Krumholzibacteriia bacterium
GCGGATCGACGACTGCGGCGAGGGTCGTCTCGTCGAGGTCGGCGTCGGCGACCAGCGCGGCTCCCCCCGCCTCGACGAGCACCCGGGCGTTGTGCCACTGGTGGTTGTCCGCCGCATGCGGGTACGGAACGAGCACTGAGGGGAGCCCCACCGCGGCCAGCTCCGAAACGCTCAAAGCGCCGGCGCGCGCCAACGCGACGTCGGCGCTCGCGTACGCCTCCTCGATGTCGTCTATATATGCCGCGGCGAAGACCCGGGGGCCGATCCCCTCGAGTTCGCGCCGCGTCTCGTCGTATCCCCGCTCGCCGGTCTGCACGATCCCCTGGAGGCCGGGGCGCGAGCGCAGCAGCCTCGCCGCCGCGCGATTGAGCCGCATCGCCCCCTGGCTCCCCCCGAAGACGAGCAGGACCGGGGCGTCGGGGCGCAGCCCGAAACGCCTGCGGGCGGACGGATCCCGCCGCGGCCGGATCGAGCGCCGCAGCGGATTGCCGGTCCAGACGACGCGTCGGCCGCCGCCGAGCCGCTCCCCCGCCTGCTCGAACCCCACGTAGATCCTCCGGGCCAGCGGGGCGAGCATCCGGTTCGCCATCCCGGGGATCGAGTTCTGTTCCTGCAGCACGATCGCGCGCCTGAAAACGAACGCCGCCATGACGGCGGCCGCGCTTGCGTACCCCCCCGATCCGAAGACCACGTCGGGACGGAAGCGCGCGATGATCGCCGCGGCCTGGACGGTCCCCGCGATCAGCATCGCCAGGGTCGCCGCGGCCGCGACCGGCCCCTTCCCGCGGACCCCCCGGGAGACGATCCGGCGCAGCGGGTACCCCGCGGCGGGCACGACGGTCGCCTCGAGGCCGCGGCCGGTCCCGACGAAGAGAGCCTCGAGGCCTCCGCGCGAGGCGAGCTCTTCGGCGACGGCGAGCGCCGGGTAGAGATGCCCGCCGGTTCCTCCTCCCGCGAACAGCACGCGCATCACCGCGCACCTCCCTCGCCGCCGCGGGTCCGCCGAACCCTGCGGGCATAGAGCCCGCTCCCGCCGGCTCGCGCGCGCAGCGGCCCGGCCCCATCCTGCTTCTCCCGCCCGCGCGCCGAGATGTTCAGCAAGATCCCGACGGCGGCCAGGGAGGTGATCAGCGACGAACCGCCGTAGCTGACCAGCGGAAGGGGCAGCCCGGCGGTCGGCAGCAGCCCGGTCGCCATCGCCATGTTGATCACGGCCCCGCCGAACAGGAGCGAGCCGATCCCGGCGGCGAGCAGGAAGCCGAAAGGGTTCGGGGCGCGCCCGGCGATGCGGACCGCCCGCAGGAAGATCAGCGCGAAGAGCGCGAGCACGGCCGCAGTGCCGATGATCCCGAGCTCCTCTCCGATGATCGAATAGATGAAATCGGTATGGGCGTCGGGGAGGAATGAGTACTTCTGATGTCCCTCCCCGGGTCCCACGCCGAACACATGTCCCGAACCGAGCGCGATCAGCGACTGTTTCACGTGCCAGCCGAGCCCCTGCGCGTCCCGCGTCCGGTTCGACCAGATGCTGAGCCGCTCCCACACGTGCGGCACCCGCGCGAGGATCGGCGCGGCCGCGAGGAGCCCCGCCCCCGCGAAGGCCGCCAGGTACCTGATGCGGCATCCGCCGAGGAAGAGCATCGTCATCGCCAGCGCGATGATCAGCGCCGCGTTGCTGATATTGGGCTGCAGGCCGACCAGCAGGGCCATCGCCACGGCCGTCCCCGCCAGGGGGAGGAACCCTCTCTTGAGATCGGAGAGGGGCCGTCGCCCGTCGGCGATCCAGGCGGCGAAAAAGATCACCAGCGCGTACTTGGCGATCTCCACCGGCTGGACCGTGAACATGAAGATCCGCAGCCACCGCGTCGCGCCGCGCACCCCCGTCCCCCCGACGAAGATCGCCCCGAGCAGCAGGAGCGAACCGCCGAGGATCCACGGCGCGAGACGCCGGTAGAGGGTGAACGGCACCCGCATGAAGACGGCCAGCGCGCCGAGCCCGATCGCGACGCGGATCGCGTGCTGGTACATGAAGAAGAACGGCGAGCTGAAGCGCTCGCGCGCGATCACCTGGCTCGCCGAGAAAACCATCACCAGCCCGAGCGCGACGAGCAGCAGCACGGCGTAGAGAAGGTGCAAGTCGTATGCGCGGCGCCGCTCGCTCATCTGCGCGCCTCCTCCTCCACGCACCGCCGGAACTCCCTGCCGCGGTGCTCGAAATCTTCGAACATGTCGAAGCTGGCGCAGGCGGGAGAGAGCACGACGAGCCACCCCGGAGCCGCCGAGGCCGCCGCCTCCCGCACCGCTTCGCACATCGATCCGGCCCTCGCGCAGGGGATCTCCCCGGCGACCGCCTCCTCTATCGGTCCCGCCGCCTCGCCGATCGTCACGATCCGGCGGACTATGCGGGAGATGCCGAGCAGCTTGGTGAAATCCCCGCCCTTGTCGCGGCCGCCGGCGATGAGCACGACGGGCGCCTCGAGCCCCTCGATGCTCCTCACCGCCGCCTCGACGTTGGTGGCCTTCGAATCGTTGTAGAAGGTCACCCCCGCGATCTCGGCGACGCGCTCCATCCGGTGGGGGAGGCCCCGGAACTGCTCGAGGGCGCGGCGGCAGGAATGGGAGCGGACTCCCAGCCCCGACAGGGCGGCCACGGCGGCCAGAGCGTTCTCCACATTGTGCAGCCCCACCGCGGCGAGCTCCCGGCGATCGACGAAGATCTCCTCGGTCCCGCCGGGCATGGAGCGGATCAGGTACCGGCCCTCGAGGAAGACCCCGCCCGGAACGGGGGTCGAGACGGAGAACGGGACCGCGCCGGCGCGAGTCCGGCCGGCGAGCGCCGCGCAGCGCGCGTCGTCGGCGTTGTAGAAGAAGACGTCTCCGGGGCCGAGCGGCTCGATGATGCGCTCCTTCGCCTCGTAGTAATCCTCGAGACGCGCGTACCGGTCGAGATGATCGGGAGTCATGTTGAGCATCCCCGCAGACCGGGGGTGGAAGCGGTCGACCGTCTCGAGCTGGAACGAGCTCACCTCTATCACGAAGTACCCGTCAGGCCCTATCGAGCGCACGACCGAGCTGAACGGGACCCCCACGTTCCCCGCGACGATCGCCCGCCGGCCGTCCTCGGCAAGGATCGCCCCGATCATCGACACGGTGGTCGACTTGCCGTTGGTGCCGGTCACCGCGATGACCGGCGCCTCGGAGAACCTGAAGGCGAGCTCGAGCTCGCCGATCACCGGCGCCCCGGCGGCCCGCGCCGCGGCGAAGAGCGGGTGATTTCCCGGGACACCCGGGCTGACGACGACCTCGTCGACTCCCCCGAGCAGGTCGGCGGCGAACGGCCCCAGGCGCGGCTCGATCCCGTCGGGCAGCCCGGGGACGGCCCCGGAGCGGCGCTCGTCGGCGCATACCGGATGCGCACCGGCCTCGGCGAGCATACGGGCGGCGGCGACGCCGCTGCGCCCGAGCCCGAAGACCAGCACCGTTCTGCCTTCGTATCCCTTCATACCCTTCCCGCCGCCGTCCCGCGGGACGGCCGGTTCACCTGAGCTTCAGCGTGCTCATCCCGAGCAGGACGAGCAGCGCCGCCACTATCCAGAACCGCACCACGACCTGCGTCTCGGACCATCCGTGCAGCTCGAAGTGGTGATGCAGCGGCGCCATCTTGAAGATCCGTCTGCCCCGCAGGCGGAACGAGCCGACCTGCAGTATCACCGAGAGCGTCTCGGCGACGAAGACCCCGCCGATCACTATCAGGAGCAGCTCGCTCTTGAGCAGCACGGCCACGGTGCCGAGCGCCCCCCCGAGGGCGAGCGAGCCGGTGTCGCCCATGAAGATCTGGGCGGGGTGCGTGTTGAACCACAGGAAGCCGAGCGCCGCCCCGACGACCGACATGCAGTAGATCGCCAGCTCCCCCGATCCGGGCAGGTAGAAGATCTGGAGGTACTCGGCGAAGACCCTGTTGCCGCCGAGGTACGCGAGCAGCGCGAAGGCGAGGAAACAGAACGCCGAGATCCCCGACGCGAGCCCGTCGAGGCCGTCGGTGAGATTGACCGCGTTCGACGTCCCGGTGATGATCAGCATCACCAGGGGCACGTAGAAGAACTCCCAGTCGATGTAGAGGTTCTTGAAGAACGGCACGGCGGTCCTGGTGCCGTCCGCCGTGACGGGGTTGTAGTACAGGTAGAGTCCGAGCACGAGGCCGAAGGTGAGCTGGCCGAGCAGCTTGTACCGGCCGACCAGACCCTTGCTGCGCTTCTTGACGACGCCGAGGTAGTCGTCGAGGAAGCCGATCGCGCCGGTCCAGACGGTGACGACGAGGGCGATCCGGATGTAGTGGTTCGACAGGTCGGCCCAGAGCAGGGTCGGGATCACGATGGCGGCGACCATCAGGACTCCCCCCATCGTCGGCGTGCCGGCCTTGCTCGCGTGGCGCTCGGGAACGTTCTCCCTGACGCGGTTCTCCGTCTGTATCGAGCGCAGCCACCTGATCAGCCGGGGACCGAAGATGAAGCAGATCAGCAGGGCGGTGACCGTCGCGTACGCGGCGCGGAACGTGATATACCGGAAGACGTTGAATCCGAAGAACACGTCCCGGAGCGGGTAGAGGAGCCTGAGCAGCATCAGTCGATCCTCCTTCGAGCGACGCCGCGGCGCCGTTCGATCTCGTCGATCACCGTCTCCATCCGCATCCCCCTCGATCCCTTGACCAGCACGGCATCCCCCGCCGCGAGCCGCGCGTCGAGGTAGGCGGCCAGCGACTGCGGTTCCATGAAGTGACTGATGTCGGCCGGCGCCTTGCGCTGCTCGGCCGCCGTCCGGCTCAGCTCGACGGTTTCCCGCCCGAGCGTCACCAGGCCGTCGACTCCGGCCTTTCCGCAGAAGATCCCCGCTTCGGCGTGGAGCGCGGAGCTCTCCGCGCCGAGCTCGAGCATGTCGCCGAGGATCAGCCAGCGCCGTCCCTGCGAGGGGATCTCCATGAACGCGTCGACCGCGGCCCGCAGCGAGGCGGGGTTCGAGTTGTACGACTCGTCGACGACGGCGAGCCCGGCGATATCGTAGACGACCCCGCGCCCGCCCGCGGCGCGGGTCCCGGCGATCGCCGCCGCGACTCCCTGCGCCGGAAGATCCAGGACGCGCGCGACGGCGGCGGCCGCCGCAGCGTTGAGCAGGTTGTGCCGCCCGAAGCGCCTGATCTCGAACGGCGAGCCGCCGATCAGGCAGGTGTACCCGCCGCCGTCGCGGGGGCGGACATCCTCGATCCGCACGTCCGCCCCTTCATCGAACCCGAAGGTGACCACCGGGGACCCGGTCTTCCCGCGCAGGTACCCGATGAATCCGTCGTCGGCCGGCAGAACGGCCGTCCCGTCCCCGGCGAGCGAGCCGATCAGCTCCGCCTTCGCTGCGGCGACCCCCTTGAGGGTGCCGAACGACTCGAGATGTCCCGGCCCGATGTTGGTGATCACGCCGATCCGCGGCGGCGCGATGCGGCAGAGCGCCGCGATCTCCCCGCGGCCGCTCGCCCCCATCTCGAGGACGAGGACCTCGGTCCCCTCCGGCATCGCCAGGACGCTCAGGGGGACGCCGATATGGTTGTTGCGGTTCCCCGCAGTCGCGTGCGCGCGCCGCGAGGCGGAGACGGCGGCGGCGATCAGCTCCTTCGTCCCCGTCTTTCCGCTGCTCCCCGTCACCGCCACCACGAGCGGCGCGACGCGGTCGAGCCAGGCGCGAGCGATCGCCTGGAGCCCCGCCAGCGGATCGGCGACCCCGAGCACCGGGATCGCGGAGACGGCGCGGACGGCCTCGCCCATGCGGTCCCTGCGCACGAGCAGCGCCGCCGCGCCGCCTTCCGCCGCCGCGGGCAGATAGTCGTGTCCATCGGCGCGCTCGCCCTGCAGCGCGACGAAGAGTCTTCCCCCGGTTCCGTCGCGGGTGTCGATCGAGACCCCGTCGATCGCCGTGTCTCCGGCCGGACCTTCGTCGAATCCGGCGACGCCGAGCGCGCCGGCGACCCATCGCAGATCAGCCCTGATCGTAAACCTCCAGTGCGGCGAGCGCCCGCCGGGCCTCGACCGCGTCGCTGAACGGAACCGTGCCGCCGGCGAGTATCTGGTAATCCTCATGCCCCTTGCCCGCGATCACCACGAGGTCTTCGGGCCCCGCCGCGGTGATCGCCAGGCGGATCGCCTCGGCTCGGTCGACGACGATCTCGAGCGGCGTGCCGCTCCCGGCAGTCCCCTCGACGATGTCCCGCACGATCGCGTCGGGATCCTCGCTGCGGGGGTTGTCGCTGGTGACGAAGACCAGATCGCTGCGCTCGACCGCGACGCGCCCCATCATCGGCCTCTTGCCCCGGTCGCGGTCGCCTCCTGCGCCGAAGACGGTGATGAGGCGTCCGCGGACGAGCTCGCGGCAGAACGAAAGCAGTTTCTCCAGGGCGTCGGGGGTATGCGCGTAGTCGACGATCACCGTCGGACCGCTGCGCGCGGGTATCAGCTGGAAACGCCCCGGTATCGCCGAGACCGCCTCGAGCCCTTCGCCGATCAGTGCGGGGGGCGCTCCGACCGCCGCCGCCGAGGCGGCGGCGCCGAGAGCGTTCCACGCGGAGAAGCGGCCGAGCACGGCCATCCGCACCGGCACGCTCCACCCGGGGCCCTCGATCGTCATCCGGGTCCCCGCGAGATCGGCAGCGAGGGCGGCGCAGCGCACGTCCGCCCCCTCCGACGCCCCGAACGCGACGGCGGGGCCCGCGTACCTGCCCGCGACCTCCGCCACACGCGGGTCGTCGATGTTGTAGGCGAGCGTTCCGGGAGGCTTGCGCCTCCCCGGCGCGGCGAGGGAGCGGACGAAGATCTCCTTCGCCTCTGTATACGCCTCGACCGTCCCGTGATAGTCCATGTGATCCCGCGAGATGTTGGTGAACACGCCCGCGTCGAACTCGAGACCGGCGATCCGTCCCTGGGAGGCGGCGTGCGAGCTGACCTCCATCACCGCCGACCGGCACCCCCGCTCGACGAAGCCGGCGAGGATCCGGTTGAGCTCGGCCGCCGTGGGAGTCGTATGGGTCGCCCGGCGCCATTGATCCCCCGCGCCGAATCCGACCGTCCCGATGATCCCGGCCGGTCCGTGCGACCGTTCGAGGATCGATCGGAGCATGAAGGCGGTCGACGTCTTCCCGTTCGTGCCGGTGATCCCCACGAGCACGAGCCTCGACGAGGGATCGCCGTAGAAGATGCGGGCGAGCAGCGCCTCGGTCGTCGACGAACTGTCCACGACGACAACGGGAACGTCTGCTTCGACCGGTTTCTCGACAACCAGCGCTGCTGCGCCCGCCCGTAACGCCTGTCCGACGTGCTCGTGACCGTCGGCGCGGGCGCCGCGCAGGGCGATGAAGAGATCGCCGCCGCGGACCTCCCGCGAATCGGTCGCGAGCCCCTGTATCTCGACGTCCCGCCATCCGATGCGAGCCGCTCCCTGGAGCGGCTCGACGAGCCGGGAGAGTCTCATC
>JAQVGR010000069.1 GCA_028696635.1 Candidatus Krumholzibacteriia bacterium
CGCGAAGCGGCGGGATCTTCCACCGGCAGCTGATGGAGCTCCAGGGGGACGGCACGTACTGCGGCGCGATCCCCGGCCCGTCGGAGGTCGGCGACATCTACGAGTACCACATCCTCGCGATGGACGAGTCGTACCGCGGGAACGTCACCCGCGTGCCGGCGACGGGGGAGTACAGCTTCGAGATCGTCGAGTACTTCCTCTGGGATTTCGAGCCTGACGACGGCGGCTTCACCGTCGGAGGCGGCGTGTGGGAGTGGGGCGCCCCGACGAGCGGGCCCGGCGGCGCGCACAGCGGCGCGAACGTCTGGGCCACCGTGCTCGGCGGCGCCTACCCGGCGAGCGCCAACGCGACGCTCACGATCCCGGCGATCACGCTGGCGGCCGACAAGCCGTACGCGATGATGTCGCTGTGGCACTGGTACGAGATGGAAGGGGACTACACCCGCTACGACGGTGGGAACGTCAAGATCTCCGTCGACGACGGGGCGACCTGGACGGTCGTCATGCCGGTCGGCGGGTACGACGGGACCGCGAGCAGCAGCAACGCCGGGATCGCCGGCCAGCCGTGCTTCAGCGGGTACAAGAACATGTTCTGGCAGCAGGAGCTCTTCGACCTCTCCCCCTACACGGGGAGCACGGTGATGCTCCGCTACCACTTCGGCAGCGACGGCAGCGTTCACAAGGCCGGCTGGTACATCGACGACGTGATGGTGCGCAGCACCGACACCGACGACGTGCCGCCGACTATCAGCGGCACCGTGGTGCCGGCAAGCTCGTTCAACGCGGCCGGCCCGTACGCCGTCACGACGACGGCGACGGACTTCCTCGGCACCGTCGCCGGGGTCTGGCTCGTCTACCGCGTCGACGGCGGCGCCTGGGTCGAGACGCCGATGACCGGGACGGGGAGCAGCTATGCCGGCTCGATACCGGGACAGCCGAACGGCTCGCGGATCCGGCTCTACGTCCGCGCCGAGGATACCTCGGCGAACGAGGCGTTCGATCCGGCCGGCGCGCCGGGCGACTGGTACGAGTTCAGCATCCTGCCGTCGGCCCCGATCCTCGTGATGCAGGGGACGAGCTCGAGCACGCCGCTGGCGACCTTCCAGGAAGCCTTCGGCGACGCCGGGATCGCGGCGGACTTCTGGTACCGCACCGGGCAGGGCTGGCTCACCCCGGCCCAGCTCGCGCTGTACAAGGTGATCGTGCTCGACGAGTCGAGCGGCCTGACCACGACACAGCAGGCCGATCTCGCCGCCTGGCTGGGCGGCGGGACGCAGGAGGCCAAGCGCCGCCTGTGGATCATGGGGCGCGATCTCGGCTACTCCTCGACGACGAGGCCCTGGGTCGAGCAGTACCTGCGGGCCGCGTACGTCCAGGACAACCCGGGGTTCCGCGAGCTGACCGGATACCCGGGAGAGCCGATAGGCGCGGGCGAGACCTTCGTCATCGTCGGCTCCTACCCCGACGAGATCCAGCGTTCGACGGTCTATCTCGGCGGTGAGCTGGTCTACCAGTACACCGGCGAGGGGACGGCCGCCGCGTCGCGCGACGAGCTCGCCGGGGAGTACGAGAAGGAGGAGAAGGACTGGGACGGCGTGATGCCGTACGCGCCGAAGAGCCTCGACGCGGGAGCGGCGATCAAGTACAACGCCGAGACCTACCGCTCCGTCTACTTCTCGTTCAACCTGTACTACGTGCAGGAGGCGTGGCGGCGCGCCGGGATCGTCGAGCGGGCCATCGGCTGGCTCGCAGCCCCGGACATCGTCCACCAGGCCCTGCACGACACGGAGGACACGCTGAGCGCCTACCCGGTGCTCGCCCAGGTCTACTCCGAGACCCTCGATCCGAGCCGCGTCCAGCTCGTCTACGACGTCGGCGCCGGCCCCGTCACCGTGACGATGGCGCCGACCGCCAACCCGAACGAGTACAGCGCGGCGATCCCGCCGCAGGGGTACGGCACGCTGGTGCAGTACTTCCTGCAGGCATCGAACACCGACGGCAACACGTCGTACCACCCGCACGGGGCCCCGGCGACGCAGCACACCTTCGAGGTGACCGCGGACCGGACGCCCCCCGAGATCGTCCACATCCCGCTCGGCAACTCGGCCGACATGACGGGCCCGTGGACGGTCAGCGCCGTGGTGACCGACAACGTCGGCGTCGACCCGGCGGGTGTCAGGCTGATCTGGAACAAGAACAGCGGAGCGAACACCACCGTGGCGATGGCGAATACGTCGGGCGACACGTACGAGGCCCAGATACCGGGACCGGCCGTGCTCGGCGACATGTTCAGCTACTACATCACGGCGCGCGACATCGCGACGCTGCCCAACACGGCGCGGGAGCCGGCTGCCGGCTACCATTCGTTCGAGATCGTCGACTACTACGCGTGGGATTTCGAGCCCGGCGACGGCGGTTTCGCGGCGACCGGTCCGGACTGGGAGTGGGGAACCCCCACCAACGGCCCGGGCTCCGCGCATTCCGGCGTCAACGTGTGGGGCACGAAGATCGCGGCGGACTACTCGGCGAGCTCGAACTCGAAGCTCGACCTGCCCGCCCTCACCGTACCGACCTCGGCGCCGAGCGCCGTGCTGAGCTGGTGGCAGTGGTACTACTGCGAGACGAACTACGACGGCGGGAACGTCAAGATCTCGACCGACGGCGGCTCGACGTGGACCATCCTCATGCCCGACATCGGGTACACCGGCACGGCGCGGACCACCAACGCCGGCATCCCCGGCGAGGTCTGCTTCACCGGGTACCTGCATAACGCGTGGGAGCAGGCCACGGTCAACCTGACGCCGTACATCGGACAGTCGGTGATCATCCGCTTCCACTTCGGCAGCGATTCGAGCGTCAACAGGGCGGGGTGGTTCATCGACGACGTGCGGATCGAGGGTGTCACCGACACCGAAGGCCCGCTCTTCGTCTCCACCACGGTGCCCGGCTCGACCTTCGACACCGTCGGTCCGTACACGGTCATGAGCGAGATCGTCGACGCGCTGAGCGGCGTCGCCTCGGCGACCCTGCACTACAGCGTCGACAACGGCATGACCTGGAACGACGTCGCGATGTCTCCAGCCGGCGGGAACGACTGGTCGGGCGACATCCCGGGACAGCCCTCCGGCACCAGGGTCCGGTTCTGGCTCGATGCGGAGGACACCGGCGGGAACGGCTCTGTCGATCCGGCCGGCGCCCCGGGGGCGTGGTACGAGTTCGGGATCATGCCGTCCGGCGACTACCTCGTGATCCTCGGCGGAGGGTCCTACACTCCGCAGGCGACCTGGCAGGCCGCCTTCACCGTGATCGGGGAGACGGTAGATTTCTGGAACTGGGACGCGATGGGTCTACCGACCCTCGAGATGCTCCTCTCGTACACCGGCGTGATCGTCGACGAGAGCTGGTACCTCGACGCGGCCCAGATGACGCTGCTCGGCTCGTTCCTCGGCACCGACGACGGCGTGCGCAAGCAGGTCTTCTTCACCGGAAGGGATCTCTCGTACGGCTCGACGGCGAGGGCGTGGATGGAGCAGCACACCGGCGCCGCCTACGTGAAGGACGATCCGGGGTGGCGCAGGCTGAGCTCGACCGCGGGGGATCCGATCGGCAACGACGAGACCTTCGTCATCGCCGGCTCGTACCCCGACGAGCTGCAGCTCTCCGCCTCCTGGCCCGGCGGCGCGATCGTGTACTACTACAGCGCCCTCAACAACACCCTCGATCTCTTCCCGACCGAGGAGCAGACGAGGGAGTTCTACGAGAAGATCGGGAAGGAGTGGGATCCCAGGCTCTGGCCGATGGATCCCGGGAGCAGCGATGCGGCGGCCGGCGTCAGGTTCGTCGGCCCGTATCACAACTCCGTCTACTTCTCGTTCGGCTTCAACTACATCCAGGAGGAGACCCGCAGGGCCGAGATCCTCGGACGCGTCCTCGCCTGGCTCGGGACGGCGACGGGTCTGTCGACCGACATGGCCTCTCGCGCTTCCCTCGCCGAGGAGGCTCCGCCGATCCCGGATGAGCTGACCCTCCTGCAGAACTACCCGAACCCGTTCAACCCCGTCACGCGGATACAGTTCGGCGTGCCGGCGGGATACGACGGGGCGGTGGAACTGCGGATCTACAACGTGAAGGGCGAGCTCGTCGCGACCCTCTTCTCGGGGACCGCGCACCCCGGCTTCCACACATTCGAGTGGAACGGGCGCAACGAGGGAGGCCGCCAGGTCAGCACCGGCATCTACTTCTGCCGATTCTGCGCCGGCGACACCACCATGACGAAGAAGATGGTGCTCCTGCGGTAGCGGAGATCTCAGCCGTATAGGAGGATGCAATGCCGTCCGGCCGCCGGATCCGAAAGGGATCCGGCGGCCGGACCTCGAAACGGCTCTGTCCGATATGAGAAGTGATCATCGCAACCGTCTCATCATCCCCGGCGGGACCGCCCCGGCCGGATTCCGTCTGCCGCTCCTGATCCTCGCTGTGGCGTTCGCCGTCCGCCTCGTCTACGTTCTCGGTCTGCGAGGCACGCCTCCCGGGGAGCTCCTTCTCATCGACTCGGAGACGTACGACCGTCTCGCGCGCGCCCTCCTCGGCGGCGGGATCGAGGGGGAGGAGGCATATGCCGTCAACGTCCTCTACCCCTACTTCCTGGCCGGGGTCTACGCGGTGGCGGGAGGAGCGAAGATCGCGGTTCTCGTCGCCCAGGCGATGCTCGATTCCCTGACGTGCGTGCTGATATTCCTCGCGGCGACGCGCCTCGCCGGCCGCGCGACCGCGCTCGTCTGCGCGGGGATCGCGGTGCTCTACGCTCCGCTCGTCGCCTATTCGGGGGCGATCCTCACTCCGACGCTGGTGACCTTCCTCGCCGCGCTCGCCCTGTTCCTCCTGGTCATCTACCAGGAGAGACCGAGCTGGCGGACGGCGCTGGCCGGCGGCGCCGTCATCGGCCTGGCCACCCTGGGGCGCGGCAATCACCTGCTCCTCGTACCGCTCTGCGGGGTCTTCTTCTTCCTTGCGGCCGGCAGCAGGAAGACCGCTCTCCGCCACTGGGGCGCGCTCGCCCTGGGCGCGCTCCTCGTAATTGCCCCATTCAACCTGCGCAACTATCTCGTCGCCCGCCAGTGGGTGCCGGTTGCGGCGAACTACGCCGCCTTCTACATCGGCCACAACCCGGAGGCGACCGGCCTGTACGCCATGCCCTCGTTCACGGAGAGCGCGCGCTTCGACTCCGAGGTGTGGGGCACGCGCGACGCGGTAGCGCGCAAGCTCGGCCGCCCCGTGACCCTTGCCGAGTCGTCGCGCTATCTGTTGATGGAGGGAGTGCGCTATGCCGCCGCTCACCCGCTCGAAGAGCTCCGTCTGGCGGCCAGGAAGTTCCATTTCTTCTGGAACCGGACCGAGCCGCCCACCAACCTCAGTTACTACTTCGCGCGGGAATTCTCGCCGCTCCTGCGGGGGCTGCCGCTCGACTTCGGGATCGTCGGGCCCTTCGTCCTTCTCGGGCTCTGGCTGTCGCGCCGGGAGCCGCGGCGGTTCGTTCTGCTCTGGATCTTCGTCGCGGTGAACCTGCTGACCGCGCTGCTGTTCTTCGTCTCGGCGGAGTACCGGCTCCCGATGCTCCCCGCGGCGATCGTCCTGGCCGGATACGCCCTTGTCCGGCTCGTCCGCGCCGTGCGGACGCGGCCGTCCCCCGGGATGCCCGTGGCGCTCGCCGTCCTCGCCGCGGCCGCTCTGTTCGTCAACATACGGCCGCCGATCCTGCAGCGGCAGTCCCTTCTGCGCGTCGACTACCTCAACTTCGGCCGGCTGTACCTGGACCGGGGAGAGCACGAGCGCGCGAGGTTCCTGTTCGGGCGCTCCCTGGCCATCGACCCGAACTATGCCCTCGCATACGAGTCTCTGGCCGAACTGAGCCGTCGCGAAGGAGACGATTCGGCGGCGCTGCAATATGCGCAGCGGGCGTGGCAGCTCGGCGCGTCCTCCGCGCAGGGCGCTCGAACGCCCGAGGCCGAAGACGACGCTCCGCTTGCGCCGGCGCCAGCCGGACCCGCGGGCCCTTCGCCGCTCCAGGACCGCATCCTCGAGCTGGGCGCTCTCTACAAGGCCGGCCGCTGGAGCGAGGCGCGCGAGGGGTTTCAGGCGCTGCTCGGCGACGCATGGGCGCACGGCGATACGGCGCTCGCGATCCAGATGCAGAACAACGTCGGCCTCTGCTACTTCAAGATCGGCGATCTGGCGCGGGCCGAGGAGGCGTTTTGCCGGATCATCGACCTCTCGCCCGGCTACGTGAAGGCCTA
This sequence comes from Candidatus Krumholzibacteriia bacterium, assembly GCA_028696635.1. Taxonomy (GTDB): domain Bacteria; phylum Krumholzibacteriota; class Krumholzibacteriia; order Krumholzibacteriales; family Krumholzibacteriaceae; genus JAQVGR01. Next base: position 6,294 of record JAQVGR010000069.1, read on the forward strand.
CAACAACCTCGGACTGGTCAGGGAGGCCCGGGGAAGAACTGCCGAAGCGGCCGAGGCGTACGAGGCGGTTCTCGAGCGCCAGCCGGGGAACGTTGTCGCCCGTCGGGCGCTGTCCAGGCTGCGAGGCGCCCCCGGCACGTCTCCGCGCTGAACCCGCGCGAACGAATCGCTGAAATCATGCCCGCCCGGGACTCCGGAAAGATCCGTTTCGATAGGGTTTGGTACCAACTTTCACGGGTGATCACGGTATTTATCGATGGATGCCGTGTATGAAATATGGTACAATCAGCGGCTAGGGGAAATACCAGCACACAATACACGGCAGGTTGGCGGGGGAGGTTCTCTTCGCCAATGCCCGGCCGGCCCCATTCTGATACGCCGGTCCGGAAAGTGATCAGGGGACGGGGGATTGCATCCACGCCCATTTTACGAGGCGCGAGGCGTCTGCCTTCGCCGATGGGGATGGGTTACTTGCCGAGAACTCGGATCCTTTGTGAGCTGACCGCACGACCTGTCTGCAGCGAGAGGCCCTCAGCCGCTACGCCGGTTTCAATGATCGCGCGAGCGTGCGAATCACTTCGGCTCTCCGCTAACCCGCTCGTCCGGTCTTCATGCCTGTTCAACATCCAATCCTCTTCGAAAAAGCTGTAAACGGTGCTCATGCAAGATTGCGGTCATAAATTGGCTGTTCGGATGCAAAGGGTAATCTTCATTCGCAAAGGCGGACTCGTATGAAACGTACCATGGCAGAAACGTTGATCTGTCTTTTTCTGAGCATCGTCGCAGTGGGGCATGCACATGCTGTATGGCTGCCGGACGGAAACGCGATTGCGCCTCTCCCTGAGCCGATTGCGGGAACGCCCAGGAGCATTCCGGACGGCTCGGGGGGAGCGATCATCACGTGGGAGGACGCTCGCAGCGGAAGCTATTATATCTACGCCCAGCATGTGAATGCGAGCGGAGTGCCGCAGTGGACAGTGGACGGGGTGGCCGTCTGCACGACGGGGAACGGCCAATATGATCCTCAGATTGCCGCGGACGGCTCAGGGGGTGCGATAATCACGTGGAGGGACACTCGCAGCGTTAGCTCTGATATCTACGCTCAGCGCG
>JAQVGR010000070.1 GCA_028696635.1 Candidatus Krumholzibacteriia bacterium
GACGGTCTTCCGCATCGGAGACGACTCGGCCCTCAAGCTGACCACGCAGAAGTACTTCACCCCGAGCGGCAGGTGCATCCACCGCGACGAGGAGGAGGACGAGGAAGCGGCCGATGAAAGCTCAGACGCGGCGAAGCGCGAGGAGTACCATACGGCCGGCGGCCGGACCGTGTTCGGCGGCGGGGGCATCGCCCCCGACTGGGAGATGGAGCTCCCCGAGTTCACCGAGTTCCAGCGGCGGCTCGAGCTGCGCAGCGCCTTCTTCGGGTTCGCCGTGCACTACACGGCATCCCACGACGTCGCCGAAGACTTCGTCGTGGACGGCGCGGTGCTCGCCGAATTCAAGTCGTTCCTCGATTCGAAGGAGATCGAGCACGGCGCGGACGACTGGACGAAGGAGAACGCCGACTACGTCCACCTCGGAATCAGGCGGGAGATCTTCCGCAAGATGTTCGGGACCCGCGGGGCCTACATCGCGACCCTTCCCGAGGACGACGAGCTCGGCAGGGTGCTGCAGATGTTCCGCGAGGCGCCGACGCTCCCCGAGATGTTCTCGTATGTCGAGAACCAGCGCGAGGTGGCCCGGACGGAGGGCCAGTGACGGGCAGGGACGTGACGATCATCAGCGATTTCGACGGGACGATCGCCGAACGCGACGTGGGCCACCATTTCTTCGAGGCCTTCATCCCCCGGCGCAGCGAGCACGAGGCCCTGCTCGAGAAGTGGAAGCTCGGGCTGATCAGCTCGCGGGAATGCCTCGAGCGGGAGATCGCGATGCTCGAGGCGGACCGCTCCGATCTGGACCGGTTCATCGAGGGCGAGCGGTTCGATCCGTTCTTCAGGGATTTCGTCGATTTCTGCGAGCGGCGCCGCTTCGACCTGCTCATCGTCAGCGACGGTCTCGACTACTATATAGACGCGATGCTGATGAAGTTCGGCGCGGGTTTCCTCGAGTACCGGGCCAACCGTCTCATCCTCGACGGCGACCGGATCGCCGGCGTCGAGTTTCCCTGGCACGATCCCGAGTCCTGCGCGCTGTGCGGGAACTGCAAGAAGCGTCACGTGCTCGAGCTGCGCGAGGCGGGGCGCCTGACCGTCTTCATAGGCAACGGCCTGAGCGACCGGTGCGCATCGGGGCACGCCGATCTCGTCTTCGCCAAGGGGGAACTGCTCGATCACTGCCGGAAGGAGCGGATCGACTGCCTTCCCTGGAGGAACTTCCGCGACATCGAACGCGACCTGACGGCGCGGCTCCTGCTGCGCGACTAGCCTCCGCCCAGCTCCTCCTCCATCTGCCGCAGGTGGCGCTCCTCGAACCGGTCCGTGTAGAGACGGCTCACGAACCCGATGAATTCGAAGATCTGCCGGTCGGTGATCTCGGCCTCCGACGAGAGGGCGCGCATGCGGTCCATCACGTCGGTCATGTCGTTTCTCGAGCAGATCCCCGAGCGGTAGCAGCTCCAGAACTTGTCGAGCGTGTATCGGAGCTCCCCGCCGTACTTCGCGGCGAGCGTTTCGGGAAGCCTCCCGGCGAGGCGATCGCCCGCCCGCCGGTACGAGAGCGACGAGATCCAGCCCCCGCCGGCGACGAGCAGCGCCGCCGCCGCGACGACCGCCGCCGCGGCGGCGATCAGGATCCTCTTCCGTCTCATGGTGCATCCTCCGTCAATGTGCGCCGCAGCCAGTCGATGCTCACGCGCGCGGCCCTCTCGAGCTGCGGAGTCGGGCGCCGCATCGGGTGGCACGCGCCGAACCTGTGCCCGCAGTGCGGGAGGATCTCGAGCAGCGTGGGGGCGCGCCGGTCCGCGGCGGCGAGCGCCCGCGCCTCGCGCACGCTGACCGCCGCGTCGCGCTCGCCGTGCACGATCAGGAGCGGCGCGGTCGTCTCCGCGGCGCGCGCCGGAACGTCGTAGAGGGCGCGGTTGGCCTCGATGTCCTCGTAGTACGACCAGGCAAGACGCAGCGGCCCGGGGCTGCGGCTGTCGGAGAAGACGAGCGCCCCGGTGCGGCGCCATTCGCGTACGCGCCGGTCCGTGTAGCGGTCCAGATGCGCGGTCGACGCCCAGGTGACAAGCGATCCGACGCCGCCCCGCCCGGCCGCCGCGATGATGCAGACCGCGCCCCCGCGGCTGTGGCCGAGCAGCCCCGGCGCGCCGCCCCCGCGCAGCGGAAAACCGCCGGAGGCGGCGAAATCGAGCACGCGCCCCAGGTCCTCGATCTCGTCGCCGATCGTCCCAGCGGCGAACTCGTCCGGACGCGTGATCACCCCTGTCGTCTGATCGGTCCCGCTGTGCGACGAGCTCATGGTGACGGCGTGGAACCCCGCCTCGGCGATCCGCTCGGAGAGCCAGGGGAAGAACCCCCACCCCTTGTAGCCGAGAAAGCCCGGGCAGAGGACGACGACGGGCCGCTCCTCGCCGGGACGGGCCGAGCGGATGTCGACCGGCACGGGGAGGGCGCCGCCGCCCACGGCGAGATCCTCGATGAAAACCTTTGTCATATCCATCGCCGATACCGTACTATCTTTCTCGCGGGAACGCAATGGAGGTCGGCGATGAGGCTCAGAATACTGACCGGGATTGTCATAACGCTGCTGATATTCGTCGTTGCGCGGAGGATCTCCAGGAACAGGCCCGCAGAGCTCGATCTCGAGTTCGCCGGCGCCAGGGTCCGGCACACCTCCGTCTACGAGCAGGTAGGTCCGGGAGAGCCGCGGATCGACCTCGCGATCGATCCGGCCTACGCCGTCGAGCCGTCGCTCGTCTACCGGGTCGGGGGGGCCGAGCTGCTCGAGACCCTTCCGATGGAGCGGTCCGGTCCCCTGTGGACGGCGAGCCTGCCGTCGCTCGAGCGCGGCCGGCGCATCGAGTACGGCTTCCGCCTCGTCCCGGCGGGGGACGAGTCCCCGGCGAGGCCGGTTACGACGCGCCTGTTTCGTATCAAGTACAAGGGAGAGGTCTCGCCGACAGTCCTCGTGCTCCACATCCTCTGCATGTTCGCCTCCTTCTTCTTCATCGTCGAGAGCGTGCTCGGCGCCGGGGCGATCCTCGCCCGCGGCGAGCCGAAGGAGTTCACCGTCGCGATGACCCGATGGGTCGTGCTCTTCTCGTTCCTCGGCGGCTGGCCGCTCGGATGGGTGCTCAACTGGCAGCGGTTCGGCGTGATGTGGGAGGGATTCCCCTTCGGCTACGACGTGACCGACAACAAGACGCAGATCCTCTTCCTCTTCTGGCTCGTCGTGGTGCTCCTCTCGTGGCGCAGCTTCTTCGGGCGGCGCCAGGGGCGCGATCCGGCCCCGGTCCGGGTCTACGCGTGGGCCGTCCTCGTCAGCGCCGCGGTCAGCCTCGCGCTCTTCCTCGTGCCGCACAGCCTGTGAGGGAGGCCGGCGTGAACCGTCCCCCCTTCCGCGATATACCCTGGGCCCGTCCGGGGGCGATCGGGCTCGCCCCTCTGGCGGGGTACTCCGACCCGCCGATGCGCCTGCTCTGCTTCGAGTACGGCGCCGATTTCGCCGTGACGGAGATGGTCAGCGCCGAAGGGCTGGTGCGGGGCGGCGAGGCGACGCGGCGGCTGCTCGATCGCCTCCCCGGGGAGGGGCCTGTCGGCGTGCAGCTCTTCGGGGCCGATCCCGGCGCGCTCGCCGAGGCTGCACGGATCGCCGCGGAGACCGGTCCGGGCTTCATCGATCTCAACTTCGGGTGCCCCGTCAGGAAGGTGATCCGCCAGGGGGCGGGGGCGGCGCTCATGCGCGACGTCGGCCTGATCTCGAGGATCGCCGGGGCCGTCGTCGCCGCCGTGCCGCTGCCGGTGACGGCGAAGATCCGCAGCGGCTGGAGCGAGGCCGAGGAGGCCTTCATCGAGGCGGGTCGGGCCCTGGAGGAGGCCGGCTGCAGCGCGGTGACCCTGCATCCGCGCTACCGCACGCAGCAGTTCGGCGGGACCGCCGACTGGAGCCACCTCGCCCGGTTGAGGGCGGCGCTCTCGATACCGGTGATCGCCAGCGGCGACGTGACGGACCTGGGCTCGTACCGGAGAATTATCGGGATAACCGGCTGCGAAATTGTTATGATAGGCAGAGGCGCCTTCGGGCGCCCCTGGATATTCGGCGATATCAGGGAGGGGCTCGCCGGCGGCGTCGAGCCGCTGCGCCCGCTCCGGGAGCGCGCCGCGGCGATTGTCCGCCTCGCGCGCATGGAACGCGCGTGGAAGGGAGAGCGGCAGGCGGTGGTCGAGATGCGAAAGCACTACCGCTGGTTCCTCCGGGGGATCCCCGGAGCGCGCGATTACCGGGCCCGGCTCGCCGGAGCCGAGACGCTGGGCGAGGTCGAGGCGGTCATCGGCGAGCTCGCCGCGGAGACGGAGTAAGGATGCACAGCGACAGGATACGCGAGCTGCTCGAATCGGTTTCGCGCGGAGAAACCGAAATCGACGAGGCGCTCGAGAGGCTCCGCATGCTCCCCTTCGAGGACACCGGATACGCGCGGATCGACCATCATCGTCAGCTGCGGCGCGGATTTCCCGAGGTCCTCTTCTGCCAGGGGAAGACCCCGGAACAGATAACGGGGATCGCCCGGCGGATACTCGAGGGGGGGTCGGACCTGCTCGCGACGCGGTGCGCCCCGGAGGCGTTCGAGGCGGTCAGGGCCGATCTGCCCGGGGCGGTCTATCACGAGGAAGGCCGTCTCTTCGCCGTGCGTCTCTCGCCTCCGCGCGAGAACGGGCTCGTCGCCATCGTCTCGGGGGGGACCGCGGACCGGCCCGTCTGCGAGGAGGCGGCGCTCTGCGCGCACTACCTCGGCTGCGCGGTCGAGCGGCACTACGACGTCGGCGTCGCGGGGATCCACCGGCTCCTCTCGTCGTGGGAGCGCATCCGCGCGGCCGACGTGATCATCGTCGTGGCGGGGATGGAGGGGGCGCTGGCGAGCGTCGTCGCCGGGCTGGCCGACGCCCCGGTGATCGCCGTGCCGACGAGCGTCGGGTACGGTGCGAGCTTCGGCGGGCTGGCCGCGCTGCTCGCCATGCTCAACAGCTGCGCCGGAGGGGTCACCGTCGTCAATATAGACAACGGATTCGGCGCCGCCTACGCCGCCGCCGTGATCTGCGGCCGGCCGTCGCGCCGGTGACGCAGCGGCGATACACGAATGGGGAGGTTCCCGGTGGCCGGCAGACAGAGCGAACGGTGGGATACGATAGTGTTCGACCCGGCGGCGGGGCTGAGCGGCGACATGTTTCTCGGATGCCTGTTTGCGCTCGGCGCCGATCCGCGCGAGGTCGCCCGGAGGGTGGCGACGATGCCGGGGCTCGAGCGGTTCCGCATCGTCGCCGGACGGGTCAGGCGCAGGGGGCTCGCCGCGGTCCGGGTTCGCGTCGAGTGCGCCCATGCGCATCACGCGCGCGATCTGCGGTCGATCCTCTCGATGATCCGCCGCTCCGGGCTCGACGGGCCGGTGAAGGATTCGGCCTCGGCGGTCTTCGCCGCCCTCGGCGAGGCCGAGGGGCGCGTGCACGGGATCGCGCCGGCGAAGGTCCATTTCCACGAGGTCGGCGCGGTCGATTCGATCGTCGACATCGTCGGCTCGGTCGTCGCCCTCTCGCTGCTCGGCTTCCCGCGGCTCTACCACCGGCCGCTGCGCCTGGGGGGAGGGACGATCACCTTCTCTCACGGCACGCTTCCGCTCCCGGCTCCGGCGACGATCGAGGTCCTCGCCGGGAGGACCGTGACGTTCGGCGGCGGGGAGGGCGAGATCGTCACCCCCACCGGCGCAGCCCTGGCCCGGGTTCTTGCCGAGGAGCTCCCCGCGGGGATGCCGCTTCGCCCCGCGCGGACCGTCTACGCGGCGGGGACGCGCGAGAGCGGCGCGGAGCCGGGGATGCTGCGAGCCGTCGCCTGCTCGGCGCCGCACCCGGGAGCGCCCGCCGAGCGGCGCGTCACCGTCCTGAGCGCCGCGATGGACGACATGTCCCCCGAGCTCTTCGGCCACGTGCAGCAGCGCCTGTTCGCCGAGGGGGCGCTCGACGTCCTCATGTCCCCCGTGTCGATGAAGAAGAACCGCCCCGGAGTGCTCCTGACCGTCCTCTGCCGCGGGGAGGACGCCCTCGGTCTGGCCGGGGTCGTCTTCGCCGAGACGACGACGATCGGCCTGCGCATCGCCGAGGAGGGGCGTCTCGAGCTCGACCGGGCCGCCGCCGAGGCGCAGACCCCGTACGGACCGATCATGGTGAAGTACGCCCGGCTCCCTGACGGCTCCCTCAAGGCGGCCCCCGAGTTCGAATCGTGCCTGAAGGCGGCCCGCGCGGCCGGAGCGCCCCTGCGCCTCGTCTACGAGGCGGCAGCGGCCGCCTCGGGAACGGCGCCGGCGCGCTGGAAGGCGCGCGGCCGCGGGAAAGGCGGTGCCCGGCGGTGATGCGCCGAGCTGCGCTCATATGCCTGATCGCGCTCCTGCTCGCCGCCTGCGCCGGCCCCCGGCGGGAGATCCGCTGGGGAGAGCAGGCGCGGGTCGTCACGCACAAGGTCCTTCCCGGGGAGACGTGGGAGTCGATCGCCGGGGAGTTCTACCGCGATCAGGGGCGCGGCGGCGCGCTGGCGCGCTACAACAACGCAGATCCGGCAGAGCGGCCGGCTCCGGGGACCGGCGTGCGGGTGCCGCTCACGGAGGACGACATCGAGGGGCTTGGCGATCGCCTCGAGGCTGCGGCGGCGTACAACGAAGGGATCGCCCTGGCCGAGCGAGGCGCGTACGCCGAGGCGGTCGAGCGGTTCACCGCCGCGGCGGAGGCCGACCCGTCGATGCTCGACGCCTCGTTCAACCTCGCCGTCTGCCTGCAGAATCTCGGCATGCACGACCGGGCCGCCGGGATCCTCGAGGATCTCGCCGGGCGCGACCGGGACGATCCCCGCTATCACTTCGCCCTCGGCCATTCGCGCTACCGCTCGGGGGATCCCGCCGCCGCGGCCCGTTCGTTCGAGGCGGCCCTGCGGATCGATCCTTCCTACGGCGAGGCGCTCTATGCCCTGGCCGTCGCCAGGGAACAGGCGGGGGAGGCGAAGAAGGCGAGGGAGGCATACCTTCGCTACCTCTCGGAGCACCCCGGCGGCGAGTGGGCCGGCGAGGCGCGGACGCGCCTGCAGCGGCTCGAGTCCGGGGAGGGAAAGGCGCGATGAGATGACGGGACGCGGCACGATGGCCGAGACCCTGGAGCGCTGGCTTCGCGCCTGGGACGAGCGGGACCTCGACGGCGTGATGGCGCTCTTCGCCGGGGACGCCGTCTTCGAGTCGTGGTCGGGGGCGCGGGTCGCCGGCCGCGACCGGATCCGGGCCGCCTGGGAGGGCTGGTTCGCCGCC